>JBGPGM010000313.1:0-3960 GCA_041483855.1 Phycisphaerae bacterium
CCGCCGCCCGCGCCATCGCCTCGGCGAGGAAGAAGACGTAGGCCGGCCCGGAGCCCGCGACCGCTGTGAAGGCATCCATCAACGATTCGTCGATGCGGATGCAGTCGCCGAACCCGCCGAATACACCCTGCGCGAACTCCTCGTCCCCCGCTTGGGCCCCCGCCCCCAGCGCGATGGCGGTCATCCCCTGATGCACGCGGATCGCCAGGTTTGGCATGACTCGGACCACGCCGATGCGCCCACCCTCACCGCCGAGCAACTGCCTGACTCGCTGCGTCGGCGTGCCCGCCAGCAGCGAGATGACCACCCGCCGACGCGCCTTGGCCTTCGCCGCCGCCCGGTCGAGAACCGGGCGAATCGCAGCGGCAACCGCCGCCAGCGTTTGCGGCTTGACGGCCAGCATGATCTGACCGGCCCCGGGCGTGTCCTCGTTGGTCAGGAGCCACTCGACCGCCTCGGGCGCGCTCGGCGCCACGTGCTGGGCGTGCCCACTGAACAACGTCCGCCTGGCCGGGTCCGGCTCCGCCACGACGACGGTCGCGTGCCCGAGCGTCGGGTGCACGCCCGCGCCGAGCACGATCGCCTGCGCAATATTCCCGCCACCGATGATCGCCACGAACGCCTGTTGCTTCTGGTTCATGTCCGCTCCGGGTCGGCATAGCGCCGGGTACGCCGCAATGAGGATACGGGCTCGTCCGGGGGCCCGGACTTTGCTGGAAGCCGCCCGGGATTGCCGATCCTTGCTGCCGTAGACTTGTCGCTCGCCATGAGGCCCTGGGCTGTCTGGCCCGGGGACCGCGTGCTCGTGGAGCCTGACCGGCATGTCGAGTTTCTACACGCTGGATTTCGAGAAGCCTTTGCTGGAGATCGAGCGCCAGATCGAGGCGCTGGCCGAGCGCATCAAGGGGCTGGATTCATCGGGCGCCGGGGTGGGGCCGCCCGAAAGCGGTCCATTCCCGCTCGTTGCCGAGGTGGGACCCGACGCCGCCGACCCGCCCGCGGACGCTCCCCAACTCAACGACCGCCTCGAGGAACTCAAGCGGATCCACAGCGAGACGCTCGGGCTCATCTACGCCGACCTGAGCCCGTGGGACACCGTACGCGTGGCCCGCCACCCCAAGCGCCCCCAGACACGCGACTACATCGAGATGATCTGCAAAGACTTCTGCGAGCTGCACGGCGACCGGCGCTTCGGCGACGACCCGGCGATGGTCGTCGGCTTCGCCCGCATCGGCTCCATCAAGTGCCTCATCGTCGGCCACCAGAAAGGACGCAGCACACAGGAGAAGATCGCCTGCCATTTCGGCTGCGCCCACCCGGAGGGGTACCGCAAGGCCCTGGCCAAGATGCTCCTGGCCGAGAAGTTCGGTCTCCCCATCGTCACCTTCGTTGACACCCCCGGCGCGTACCCCGGCATCGGCGCCGAACAACGCGGCCAGGCCGAGGCCATCGCCGTCAACATGCGCGAGATGAGCCGCCTGAAGACGCCCATCGTCAGCGTCGTCATCGGAGAGGGGGGATCCGGCGGAGCCTTGGGGATCGCGGTCGCCGACCAGGTGGCCATGCTCCGCCACTCCTGGTACTCGGTTATCAGCCCTGAGGGGTGCGCCGCGATTCTCTGGAAGCAAGCCAACGAGCAGACCAACGCCGCGGCGGCAACATCGCTGCGCCTGACCGCGCCAGACAACCTGGAGCTGGGGATCATCGACGCCATCATCGAAGAGCCGCTGGGAGGGGCGCACCGGGACCCCCGGGCGGCGGCTCTGGCGGTCGAACGGTGGGTGGTGGATCGCCTGCTCGAACTCAGGGGGCACAAGCCCGCCCTCCTGCCCAGCAAGCGGTACGAGCGATTCAGGGGCCTGGGAGCCTGCATCGAGGCCCAGGCTCCAGAGGGGGCCGGAGCGGCTGTGGCGGTTGATGAGTTGCCGCCGAGTGGCTAGCCTGGCGGCCTGGCTGCAACAGGGGGTGGGAAAACACTGGTAGCGAGCAGCTCGGAGCGGCTTGGCATGACTCCGCCGGATGGAGTAACTTTGACACTGTGTGCCAGAACCGGTACACTAGGCGGCTTTCCTTTGACCAAGCAGGCTTCTGATAGGGTATCGTGCCAACGGAAGATCGGGTTACGTTTGGATGATGAAGGGGTGTCGTACGCGTGCCAAGAACAGGCCGATCCAGCAAGAGCTCACGCGGATCGGGTGCCAAGGCACGTTCTGCGAAACGCCGCCCCAAGTTCGCCAGGAAGCCCGGCAAGGCGAAGCGTCGTGCCGCAGCGACGCGGCGTCCCGCAGCCAGGGTGCCGGCGCGGTCGGCTTCAAGGGGGACGCCCAAGGCCGGATCGAACGGCAAGGTGCCGGTTACGCGCCCGGCGGTGTCGCCGCCATTGGTGATCTCCGGCCTGCCCAGGCCCGGTCACCACGGCCCGGCTCATCCCCCGGCGGGCGGAGCGTTCGGCAAGAACAACAAGAGGCCCGGACCGAAGGGGATCACGATCGTTTCTCCCAAGCCGATCCGCCGGCCGAAGATCAAGCCGAAGATCCAAATGCCGGTCAACGAGCCCCTGTTCCGCCCGGGTGGGCCCAAGTGGAAGCCCCTCATCCCGTCCGGACCGAAGGCCCCGCCGACGGGCGGGACGGGGTTGGGTGGCCTGCGCAGCGGAAAGGACCGGCTCAAGGCCAAGTTGACCAAGCGCGAGCTGGATAAGTACCGCGCGATCCTGCTGGCCAAGCGGCGCGAGCTTTTCGGCGACATCGCCAACATGGAGGACGAGGCGCTCCGCCAATCCAGCGGGTCGCTGTCGCACACGCCGCAGCACATGGCCGAGCAGGGATCCGATGTCTCCGAGCAGTCGCTGTCGCTGGACCTGGCCGCGGTTGACCGGCGGCTGATCCGCGAGATCGACGACGCGCTGGCGCGGATCGAAGCGGGGACGTACGGGATCTGCGAGCGGACCGGGCTGCCGATCAGCGCCGAACGGCTGGCGGAACTCCCCTGGGCCAAGTATTCCATCGAAGCGGCTCGGGCGCTGGAGCGCCGGCCGTACCAAGAGTGACCACACCCGCCGACGAACAAGCCGTCCACGTGCCATGCGGGCCCCCGACCGACCGGCCGGCGGCGTCCGGGTGCGCGCCAGCCCGTGCCCCGCTGAGCGTGACCTGGCGTAGCAGCGCGGCCTGGATCACGCTGATCGGCGTGACCGTGGCGGCGTTGGTGACGGATCTGGGGACCAAGTGGCTGGCGTTCCGATACGTCGCCAGCGTGCCGGTGATGGTCGATCGACAGCAAGTGATGCGGATCAACACGGTGGACCCCCGCGGGATTACCGACCTCGTGCCTGGGCACCGGCCGGTGCAGGTCATCCCCGCCCTTCCGTGGTTGCTTGAGCTGACGCTGGTGCTCAATCCCGGGGCGGTCTTCGGCGTCGGCCCCGGGCAACGCTGGTTCTTCATTGGGTTCACGGGAATCGCCCTTGGCTTCGGCCTGTGGATGTTCGCCAACTGGACCGGCCCGCGCGACCGGATTGCTCACGTGGCCATCGGCCTGCTGCTCGGCGGCGGCCTGGGGAACCTGTACGACCGGCTCGTCTTCGGTTGCGTGCGCGATTTCCTGCACCCTTTGCCGGGTGTCAGGTTCCCGTGGGGTTGGAACCCTTTGCACAGCGGGGGCGAGGTGTGGCCCTACGTCTCCAATGTCGCGGACCTGCTTCTGCTCCTGGGGATTGCCGTGCTCCTGGTCTACCTCTGGCGGCGCGACCGGGCGATGCGCCGGCACGCGGGCGCGCCAGCCGCAGCGGCGGCGGCCTAGCGGCCGGCGAGGGATCGCTCAGACCTCGGCGGGCGTGTTGGCGCGGGCCAGGATTCCGTCGAGCATCTCGCGCACCTCGCTGGCCATGCGCGTATTGGGGAACTCGTTGACGATGCGCCGCCCGATCACCGCCGCCGTGGCCCATTGGCGGTCGCGAAC
>JBGPGM010000314.1:0-3952 GCA_041483855.1 Phycisphaerae bacterium
GATGAGGAGGGCGAGCAGAGCGCGGGTGAGGGTGGACATGGGCGTGCTCCCGAGAGGGTGATGCATGAGGGTACGGGGGAGCGGGCGGCGGGGATGAAAACCGGATGAGGTGATCCCAATCAAGCGGGCGGCTGCAACGCCGAGCGGGCGGGGACGGTACGCTTTGACCCTGCGCTGGCGGGGATCGGAATCAAGGGACCTTGGAGGAATGCCTGTGCTCACAGTGACGAGTCGTCTGTTGCGAGGTGTTCGGTTGATCGGTCTGGCGGCGCTGGCGCTGGGCGCGGGGCCGGCGATGGGGCAGGTGACGCCGCACGCGGCGATGCTGCGGTACCCGGACGTGTCGGCGACGCAGATCTGCTTTGTGTACGCGAACGACATCTGGCTGGTGTCGCGCGCTGGGGGCGTGGCGACGCCGCTGGCGAGCCCGCCGGGGCTGGAGGCATGGCCGCGGTTCAGCCCGGATGGGCAGACGATCGGGTTCGTGGGGAACTACGACGGGAACCGGGACATCTACACGATGCCGGTGACGGGAGGGATCCCGACGCGGGTGACGCACCACCCGGCAAGCGAGGCGCTGTCGGGGTGGACGCCGGACGGGAAGTTGCTGTTCATCTCGAACGGGCTGGCGGGGTTGCAGCGGCAGACGCAGTTGTTCACGGTGCCGGCGACAGGCGGGCTGCCGGAGCAACTGCCGGTGCCGTACGGCGGGTTCGGGGCGATCAGCCCGGACGGAACGTGGCTGGCGTATACGCCGCACACGACGGACACGCGGACGTGGAAGCGGTACCGGGGCGGGATGGCGACGGACGTGTGGGTGTTCAACCTCAAGGACCACACGAGCCGGAAGGTGACGGACTGGGAGGGGACGGACACGCTGCCGATGTGGGCGCCGAAGGGGGACGGCCGGACGGTGTACTACCTGTCGGACAACGGGGCGGAACACCGGCTGAACATCTGGTCGGTGGGGATCGACGGGAAGGGGCGCGAGCAGATCACGTCGTTCAGCGACGACGACATCCGCTGGCCGTCGATGGGGCCGGGGGCGGGTGGCAAGGGGGAGATCGTGTTCCAGTTGGGCGGCAAGCTGATGCTGCTGGACCTGGGGAACCGGAAGTCCGCGGAAGTGGTGGTGACGATCCCCGGGGCGAGGCCGAAGATCAAGGCGCGCACGGTGGACGCGTCGAAGTACATCACGGGTGCGTCGATCTCGCCGAGCGGGAAGCGCGTGGCGATCGAGGCGCGCGGGGACATCTGGTCGGCGCCGGCGAAGGAGGGGGTGATCCGGGACCTGACGCGGACGTACGACGTGGCGGAACGGGACCCGGCATGGTCGCCGGACGGTAAGTGGATCGCGTACTTCTCGGATGCGTCGGGGGAGTACGAGTTGTGGGTGGGCGCGTCGGACAGCAAGCCTGCGGAGGAGAAGGAGAAGGACAAGGACGCGAAGAAGGAAGGGGAGGCGGAGGGCGGGAAGGCGGCCGTTGAGAAGGGCGAGGCCGCCAAGGGAGAGGCGGCCAAGGGCGAGCCCGACAAGGAGGCCCCGCCGGCCGCGGAGGTAAAGCCAAAGCCCAAGCCGCGCCAGTTGACGAACCTGGGTCCGTGGTTCCGCTACAGCCCGACGTGGTCGCCGGATTCGAAGTCGATCGCGTTCACGGACCAGAACGGGCGGCTGTACGTGACGACGGCGGAGACGGGGGAGACGAAGGAGTTCGACAAGGACCCGTGGATGGAGCAGTCGAACGTGTCGTGGTCGGGCGATTCGCAGTGGGTGGCGTATTCGCTGAGCGATTCGGGCAACAACCAGAGTTGCGTGTGGATCTACAACGTCAAGACGGGGAAGAAGGAGCGGGTGACGAGCCCGATGTTCAGCAGCCGCGGGGCGGTGTTCGACCGCAAGGGGGACTGGCTGTTCTTCCGCTCGAACCGGGCGATCAACGGGCCGGAGTACTCGGACATCGACACGACGTTTGTGTACCGGAACACGGACGTGCTGCTGATGGCGCCGCTGCGCAAGGGCGTCAAGAGCCCGTGGCTGGCGCAGAGCGACGAGGAGACGATTAAGGCGGAGAAGAAGGACGAGGTGAAGAAGGACGAACCGAAGAAGGACAACGGCAAGAAGGATGAGGCCAAGGGCGCGGGGGCGGTCGCGCCGGATGACGGCGTATCGGGCACGTGGGCCGGGACGGCGGTGGGCGGAGCGCAGGGACCCAAGACCATCACGCTGCACCTGACCCTCAAGGCGGACGGGACGGTGTCCGGGTCGCTGGAGGTGGACGAGCAGACGCTGGGGCTGACGGGAACGTACGACGCGGCGACGGGTGCGGTGTCGCTGACGGTCCAGACGGATCAGGTGACCTACACGCTCACGGGGACGCTCAAGAACGGGGAGGGGTCCGGGTCGTGGGCGGGCGGCGACCAGAACGGGACGTGGACGATCGAACGCACCGGCACGCCCCCCGCCGGGGCCGAGGAGAAGGGCGGCGATGGCAAGGCCAAGGCCGGCGAGGGTGACAAGGACAAGCCCAAGGAGGTGAAGATCGACTTCGAGGGGATGGAGGGGCGGGTGATCGAGATCCCGGTGACGCCTGGGGAGTTCGGGCAGTTGGCGGTGGCGGACGGGGAGAAACTGATCTACCTGCGTCGCTCGGCGCGCGGCTCGGCGGAGGGGCCGGCGATCAAGATCTACGACTACAAGGCGGACGAGAAGGAGGAGAAGACGGTCTCGACCGGCGGCGGCGCCTTTGAGTTGTCGGCCGACGGCAAGAAGCTGGTGGTCGTCCGCGGGACAGCGGTGACGGTGATGGACGCCGCGGCGGGCGGCGGGAAGCCGACCACGGTGCCGACGTCGGGGATGTCGATGACGATCGACCCGAGGTCGGAGTGGCGGCAGATCTTCACGGACGCGTGGCGGCTGGAGCGGGACTTCTTCTACGAACCGACGATGCACGGGGTGGACTGGGCGAAGATGCGCCGGCACTACGGGGACATGATCGACGACTGCGCCAGCCGCGAGGACGTGGCGTTCGTGATCGGCGAGTTGATCAGCGAGCTGAACATCGGGCACGCGTACGTCACGTCGCCGGGTGACGTGGAGGAGCAGCCGACGGTGAACGTGGGGATGCTGGGGTGCGATTACGCGCTGGAGAAGACGGACGCGGGTGCGGCGTACAAGATCACGGCGATCTACGCGGGCGCGCCGTGGGACGCCGACGCGCGCGGGCCGCTGGGGCAGCCGGGGGTGGACGTGAAGGTGGGCGACTACCTGCTGGCGGTGGACGGCGTGCCGGTGGACACGTCCAAGGACCCGTGGGCGGCGTTCACGGGGCTGGCGGGCCGGGTGGTCACGATCACGGTGGGCAGCAAGCCGACGATGGACGCCCCCCCCCCAACGCGGGACGTGCTGGTCAAGCCGATCCCCGGCGAGGCGACGCTGCGGTACCGGGCGTGGATCGAGAGGAAGCGGAAGTACGTGGAGCAGAAGACCGAGGGCAAGGTGGGGTACATCTACGTGCCCAGCACGGGGATCGACGGGCAGTCTGACCTGTACCGGCAGTTCTTCGGGCAGCGCGACAAGGCGGGGCTGATCATCGACGAGCGGTGGAACAGCGGCGGGCAGATCCCCAGCCGGTTCGTGGAACTGCTCAACCGGCCGGTGCTGAACTACTACGCGCGCCGGGACGGCAACGACTGGCCGTGGCCGCCGGACGGGGCGATGGGGCCCAAGTGCATGCTGATCAACGGGCTGGCGGGGTCGGGTGGGGACTGCTTCCCGTGGCTGTTCAAGCAGGCGCACCTGGGCAAGTTGATCGGGATGGGGAGGTGGGGCGGGCTGGTGGGGATCTCGGGGAACCCGGGGTTGATCGACGGCGGAGCGATCACGGTGCCGACGTTCGGCTTCTACAAGATGAACGGGACGTGGGGGATCGAGGGGCACGGGGTCGATCCGGAC
>JBGPGM010000315.1:0-3951 GCA_041483855.1 Phycisphaerae bacterium
CAGGACCTCGGGCGGCCAGCGCCGGCCCGGGCGCTTCCTCTTGCCCGCCCCCCGCGGCGTTCCGGCGTGCATCGGTCGTTCCCTCCAGGGCTTAAGTTACGTTCCGCACGCAACCCGTAGCTTCCAGTTACCTCCGGCGGGGACATCAAGCAAGGCCAATGGGGCGCGCGCCGAGCCGAGCGCGGCATAGCACCGTCGCGGGGGGGCTCGCGGTGGGGCGCGGCGGAAGAAGGAAGGGGGGTGGAATGGGTCGCGGCAGAGTGATGGGCTCGTCTACCAGCCCGCCGCCCCGACCCATTCGCCGCCGCCAGGGAGTGACCCGTCACCCTGCGGGAACGGCCCGCCGCCCTCCGGCGACGATCCGCTGCCCTCAGCGGATGACCCGCTGGTTTCAGCGCGTGGCCCGCTAGTGCGAGCCAAGATGCATTCTCAAGAAATACTGCGGCATAGGAGGGAAGCCTGGGACACGGTAAGGCAACGGGTCTGCGCGTGATGCCATGCTGATGAGTTGCGGGCTATTGAGCAACTCGTACCCCATCTGCCGTAGAGCGACGTAGTGGGCATCAACGATGGGCTGGTTGAAACCCTCGTTATCAGCCATCTTGGTGATGAAGCCGGGTGCTGCAAGCCTGGCATACCCGGAGGGTATGGCTAGGTCGGCGTGTGCGCCGCCGTCCTTGTTCGCGGCGACGAGAACAATGGTCTTTCTGGTCTGGGTGTCGGGATCTGTATCACAAACGACCTGATCCCACCAATCCGACAATGGCCTGAAGCAAGGTTGTGTGCCCAGATCGAAGTTGGGCATCAGGGTTTCTCCGACCCCCGTCAAGCCATGAATTCCCAAGCCGTGAAAGACCGTGCCATCGCTTGGACGCTGCCGACAGGTGTCAAGAAGCTGGATGTCCTTCGATTGGAGCTGGAAGAGCAGGGACTTGGACGCACCGGTGTCATGAAGCAGGACACGAATAATGGTGGCAATCCGAACTGCCTCCTCTCTCCTTCCCATGTCGTAGAGCCAACAGGAGTTCTCAAGGAACCGGACCTGCCTATCAAGATGATTCAGCAAGGACTGCTGCATCGTGTCGCCTCCCAATGGCTCGCGCCGAGGAGTGGGTCGTCCGCTCACGGGGATGGGCGGGGTCCGCTCCGGGGAATGAACCGTCCGCCTGCGGGATCGGGTCGTCTGCGCCCTGCGGGGGGGTCCGCTGACCTCCCGAGAGGCGCCCGCTCGCGTTCCAATGCGTTTTCTATGGCTTTCCCTTTAAGTCCGTTATAGGTAAGGAGACGCTGCCGTCCCGCTCTGTCGAGGCGAGGATGCGTCCCTTCCCGTCGCGGTCGAACCACGCCACGTGGGCCCTCCCGTTCTGGTCTGTCGAGGCGTCGATGCGGATCTTCTCGTCGCGGTCGAGCCACGACACGGCGGCGCCGCCGTCCTGAAGTGCCGCGGCGACGATGCGGGGCCTCCCGTCGCGGTCGAACCATGAAAGGCTGGCCGCGCCGTCCGGGTTTGTTGCGGCGCTGATGCGGACTTTCCCCTTGTCGTCGATGATGGACAGGCGCTTGACGCGCAGTTCATCGACAACCTTTCCAGCATCCCCGGGCTGGCCCGCCCCGCCGACCAGCAACATCACCAGCAGAACGGCCATGCCGCCGATGGCGAAGCGCTGGTGGCGGACCGAGCGGCGGAAGCCCCTGACCTGGCGCTCCAACTCCCCCAGCCTTGCGTCCATATCGGTCGCGGGGCGCTCTCCCGGTGCGTTGCTCACGGTGTTCTCCCTTGTTTCCCGCGGGTGTCGTTCGGGGCGTCGTCGCTTGGAGCGGGCTTCCGCGCAGTCTATCAGGGGTGCACGCGGCGTCTCGCTTCCGAGTACGGTGAACCGTCGGGCACTCCGGTCGCCCCCGCGTAAACGGCCGGGCGCGGGGAGCAAGTGATCGACCACCACCCGCATCGGCCGCGGCCGTGCTGCGCGTGGCCGCGCCGGACACCCCCACCCCCCAGCGGCGCCCCACGCCGATTCGTGCGTTTCGCCGGAAGCACCTCCCCCTGCTCTGAAATGTCGTCCGTGCATCGGCTGTGCCAGCGATTGCCCTTGTGTGCGCACCGCCGACCCGGTACGCTCGGGACCGGCATCCGTAGCGAGGATGTGGGAATCCGGCGCTTTGGAGCGTGCTGCCACAGGAGGACATTCGATGCAACGCACCTCCCACCGACGGGACCAAGGTGGGGTTGCGGCGCTGGTGGTGGCGACTGTGGCGATCATCCTGCCCGCACCGCCCGTGCGCGCCCAGTGCATCGGCACGTGGACACAGGTGTACGGGGGTGGCCCGAGCGACCGTTCACAGCACGCGATGGCCTACGATAGCGCGCGCAGTGAAGTGGTCCTGTTCGGCGGGATCAGTAGCAGCGGGACGGTGCTCAACGACACGTGGACGTGGGACGGATCGGCGTGGATGCAGAGGCTCGTCAGCGGGCCGTCACCTCGGTACGGCCACGCGATGGCGTACGACCACAACGGTGCCCGCGTGGTGCTCTTCGGCGGGTACGACGGCGCGACGTTCTGGGGCGACACCTGGGAGTGGACGGGCGTGGGCTGGACGCGGGTCTCAACCAACGGGCCGAGCCCGCGCAACAGCCACGCGATGGCCTACGACAGCGCCCGGGATCGCACCGTTCTCTTCGGCGGCTACGACGCGAGCCCTCCCCACTGGCGGGGCGACACCTGGGTTTGGAACGGCGCCAGCTGGGCGGACGTGTCAGCGCCCGGCCCCAGCGCTCGGTTCTACAGCGCCTTGGCCGACGACAGCGCCCGTCAGCGGGTCGTCTTGTTCGGCGGAGGAGACGCCGGTACCTATTTCAATGACACCTGGGAATGGAACGGCGCGGCGTGGATGCAGGTCCTCTCCGCCGGACCCGGCGCCCGCACCGGCCACGGCATGGCGTACGACAGTGGCCGCGCCCGCGTCGTGCTCTTCGGCGGCTACATGCCCAACGTCGGGTCCGTGGGTGACACGTGGGCTTGGGACGGAACAACCTGGTCCGTGGCGGCCTTCGGCGGGCCGTCGGCCCGGGTGCTCGCCGTTCTCGCTTTCGACGGGGCGCGGGACCGAACCATCCTCTTTGGCGGGCAGGTGAGCGTCGCGGACACCTGGGCATTGACGAGGTATCCGGCGATCCTTTCACAGCCGACGGATCAAGCGGTGAACGTGGGTCAGCCCGCCGGATTCGCCGTGCTTGTGTCCGGCCCGGCGCCGCTGGCCTTTCAGTGGCGCCGGAATGGGATTCCGCTCACCAATGGCGGGCGCGTCGCCGGCGCGACAAGCCAAGCGCTGTCCATCGCCCCCGCGCACGTCGCCGACGAAGGGAGGTACGACGTGGTTGTCACCGACTCGTGCGGCGCCGCAACCAGCGCTCCCGCGTTCCTCACAGTGCGGTGCATCGCCGATTTCAACGGCGACGGCGCGGTGAACTCGCAGGACTTCTTCGACTTCCTGACGGCGTTCTTTGCGGGTGACCTTCACGCGAACATCAACGGTGACGGCTTCCTTAACAGTCAGGACTTCTTCGACTTCCTGACAGCGTTCTTCGCCGGCTGCCCGTAGGTTCGGGCCGACTCGGATTGCCCCGCCGCGGATCATGCCAACAGCGGCGGCGGTTACGTTCCGCTTGAAAGGCGTAACCCTCAGCGACCCCGGGCGGTCCGGCACCGCCACGCCCTCCATCCGGTATCGTGATGGCCCGGGTGCTGCTGTGCGCCCGTCCAGTGGATGTCGCGGTGCGACCGACCGACGGAGGGTTTCATGGCCAAGGCGACCGGCGCGAAGCGGGGACGGCCACGCGGGAAGCCGCGCGGCCCCGCCAAGCCGAGGGCGCGGCGGAAGCCCAAGTGGACCCACCCGTCCTACGGCATCCGGTCGCGCATCCGCAGCGTCTGCGCCGGCCGGACCTTCGAC
>JBGPGM010000316.1:0-3947 GCA_041483855.1 Phycisphaerae bacterium
ATCAACCGGAAACACGGTGCAGCAGGGCCACCACATGCGCCTCCACCGCGCGCCCCTCCCCAACGGCATCGACCTTCTCGTGGCTCTTGCCCTTGACGTTCACCCGCTCCACCGGCACCCCCAGCAGCCCGGCCAGGTTCCTTCGCATCGACTCCTTCACCGGCGACACCCGCGGCTTCTCCAGGATCACGGTGCAATCGATGTTCCCCACCCCCCACCCGGCCGCGTGGACCCGGCGCACCGCCTCCGCCACGAACTCGGCCGAATCCCGCCCCTCGTGGCGCGGGTCGTCATCGGGGAACAACTGCCCGATGTCCGGCAGCGCCAGCGCGCCCAGCAGCGCATCCGTCACCGCGTGGTACAGCACATCCCCGTCCGAGTGCCCCACCGGGCCCATCGGCCAGTCCAGGCGCACACCCCCGACGATCATCCCACGCCCGGCCCCCTTGGGCGGCCCCGGTTCGAGCCGGTGCAGGTCGAATCCATGCCCGATCCGGACCGCTGCGCTCACGTCGGTCATCGCTGGAATCCTCCGCTGGGTACGCCGGCGCGCCCGACTCTCGGGGCCGTCACGGTGGGATATTGGTCGGTACCCGCCGTCAACGAATCAGGGCCGCCGGGCCGTCGGGACGATAGACTCTCTCCCGCTTCCCATCGCGCGAACAGCACGCCCACGCCCGGCGTCTTTATCCAACCTTCCGCGGCCCGCTCTCCCGAACCCCGACCCGACTCGACCCGGAGACCCCGATCATGCTTACCCCCTCCCGCCCCGTCGCCGACCGCTCCGGCCGCAACCGGCGCGATTGCCTGCTGAGTCTCGCGCCCGCCATCGCCGTAATCGGCACACTCGCCGGCTGCTATTCCGAAGGCGGCCCTGGGTTTTCCTCCGACCGCTACACCTACGTCAGCGATTCATACAAGCCCTGGACCGTCACCCTCAAGGACGTCCGCACCGGGCAGGTCCTTTGGTCCGCCGATGTCCCCGTCGGCAAGCAGTTGGTCGTGCAGTTCCTGGAGAACCGCGGCACCAAGGACCAGTCCACCCCCGACCTGATGCAGTGGCAGATCATGGCGGCCGGCAAGAGTTTCGGATCGCTCGAGAACGCCCTGCCCGTGCCCCCGGCGTACGCCCGCCGGCTTGAACCTGAACTCCGCAAGATTCCGGAACTCCCAGAGGACATGACCGCCACGGGCCAGCAGCCCAAGCCACCGGTGATCACGGTGCCAGCGCCGTCGCCGAGCCCGACGCCGCCGCCCTCAACCAATCCGCCCCGCTAGGCCTCCTCGCTCCAGACCGGCCCCCTGACACTTCTCAAAACCGCTTGGAGCCGCCCGACTCAGGTGGTATGCTCTTGCCCATGGTCCCTTGTCGGACGCGCCGGTGCGGTTCTCGTGCCGGGGTCGGATTTACTCTGATCGAACTGCTGGTGGTGATCGCGGTCATCGCCCTGCTGGTGGCCATTCTGCTCCCGGCCTTGGCCGGCGCCCGCAAGATCAGCCGCGCGGCCGTGTGCATGTCCAACACCCGCCAGATAGGCACGGCGCTGGTCATGTATGCCAACCAGTACAAGGAGTGGATCCCCCGCGAGGGCACTCTGGGCCTGACGCCCCAGACCGAGCGAGCCCGCCTGCCCTGGTGCGTCGCGCTGCGCCCCTTCCTGGATGAGAACGCCTCGCCCGCCCAGGACCTCAACGACCAGTTCGCCAACGCCCCGTACTACCGCGACCCCGCCCGCACCCCCGACAACCACAAGGTCCACTACGTCGCCAACGGATTCGCCTTCATCGCCCCGGGCGTCATCGACCTGCGCGGGCGGTTCAACTCCGACCTGCGGCGCGGACCCATGCGGCTGACGCGCATCTCCTTCCCCGCCAAGACCGTCTACATGACCGACTTCGGCGATGACCCCAACAACTCGCTCTACAACCTCTGGATCACCTACGGCAACACCGACATGTCCATCGGCCAGTTCTACGACATCTGGGACCCGCTGCACATCGTCCTCGACTCCCCCACCGCCCGCATCGCCCACCGCCGGCACGGCGCCGGCGCCAACGCCACGTACCTCGACGGGCACGCCACGCTCGTGCGGGCCCAGACACTGGCCTTGCCCGTGACGTGGGACGACGGCTACTACCATTAGCGACCGCCGCCGGGGCGCGCCTGGCCGCGGGCCGGTCTCGCCGCACCGAACAACTCCAACCCTCCGAGGAACCACCCATGAAAGCCACCGCCGCCGCGCTCCTGGCCGCCCTCCTGCTCACCGGCGCCGCCGCGGCCCAGAACGAGCCGCTCACCCCCGCTCTGCCGCTCACGCCCGCCGCCGGCCAGCCCGCCGACAAGCCCGCCAAGGCCGACAAGAAACCCGTCTACGACGAGAACGCGGACGCCAAGCAGCAGATCGGCGCGGCCCTGGCCAAGGCCAAGAAGGACAACCGGCGCGTGCTGATCCAGTGGGGCGCCAACTGGTGCGGCTGGTGCATCAAGCTCCACGACCTGTACGGCTCGAACAAGGACATCAAGCACGAACTCCTCTACGAGTACGACCTGGTCTTCGTCGACATCGGCAAGTGGGACAAGAACATGGACCTGGCCATGTCGTACGGGGCGGACCTCAAGAAGATCGGCGTGCCTTACCTGACGTTCCTCGATGCCGACGGCAAGGTGCTGGCCAACGCCGACACGAGCCCGCTGGAGAGCAAGGACCAGAAGGCCAGCCCCGGGCACGACCCCGCCCTGGTGCTGGCGTTGCTCACCAAGCACCAGGCCCCGTACCTCCAGGCCTCGGCGATCCTCGACGACGGGCTGGCCCAGGCCAAGGCGTCCGGGCGCAAGATCTTCCTGCACTTCGGCGCTCCGTGGTGCCCCTGGTGCCACGTGCTGGAGAACTGGATGGCCCAGCCGGAGATCCACGCGCTGCTGGCCAAGGACTTCGTCGATGTCAAGATCGACCAGGACCGCAACGTCGGCGCCCAGGATGTATTCGCCAAGTACAACCCCAACGCCGAGAAGAGCGGCATCCCCTGGTTCGTCTTCACTGACGCCGAGGGCAAGTCGATCGTCACCAGCGACAGCCCCAAGGGCAACATCGGCTACCCGGGCTCGGACTCCGAGATCGACTACTTCGCAGAGATGCTCAAGAAATCGGCGACCAAGTTGACGCCCGACGACATCGCGGCCCTGATCCGCTCGCTCCGCGAGGCGCGGACGAAGGCAGGCGCCGGGCACTGACGGCCAACGAGCCCGAAGCGTGAGCGACGGGTGGCTGCGTGCCTTCCCCCACACAACCCCTGCCCCGCGGTGTCTCTACCGTGTGCGACCGCACACCCTGGAGACAACCGCATGAGACGCCCGCTCTTCGCCCTGGCCTCCGCCCTCTGCCTAAGCGTTACCGCCGCGGGCCAGCAGCCGGCCAAGGACGGCAACGCCGCCGTCGATTACTGGCGCGCCATCTCCCTCATGTCGCGCGCCAAGACCGACGCCATCCAGGAACTGCACTGGGAGAAGGTCGGCACCGAGACCGACCCGCAGAAACTGCCCCAGGAGTTCAAGGACGCCGCGGCCCAGGTCGACGACGACGCCGTCCGCGCCCTCATCCGCGGGTCCCGGACGCCCCGCTGCGACTTCCAGATCGAGTTTGATCTCGGCGTTTTTGCCCTCTGTCCGCACCTGGGGCCGATGCGCGCCGCCGCGCGAATGCTGCGCGTGGACGCCCGCCGGCACCTGGCCGATGGTGATGCGCCCGGGGCCGTCGATCGTCTCGTCGCGGCCCTCGGCATGGCGCGCCACACGAAGAACGACCGCCTCCTGATCAGCGCCCTGGTAGGCAGCTCGATCGTCCGTACAACCGCCCTGGAAATCGAGGCCGAACTCGCCTCGGGCAAACTGACGCCCGACAGCCGCGGCGCGCTCGCCCAGGCCCTTGAACCATTCACCAAGGACGACC
>JBGPGM010000317.1:0-3929 GCA_041483855.1 Phycisphaerae bacterium
GGTCATCTACGACCCGGCCCGGGTCACCTATGCCCAGTTGCTCGACGTCTTCTTCCGCATCCACGACCCGACCCAGGTCAACCGCCAGGGCCCCGACGTCGGCGACAACTACCGGTCGGCGATCTTCGCGGCCGACGCAACCCAGGCCAAGCAGGCCGCGGCATTCATCGCCGAACAAGCGAAGGCCACGCGGTTCAAGGGCCGCGCCATCGCCACACAGGTCGTCGATCCCGACAAGGCGGGGCCCTTCTACCCCGCCGAGGACTACCACCAGGATTACCACCGCAAGCACGGCGGTTCGTGCCCCTTGCCCAGCCGGTGATTCGGTGCAGCCGCGCCAGCCCCCCAACCGATAACTCCCGGCGTGACCCCACGCAGCGACGCCACTCTCATCCTCAATGATGGCGGTCTGGGCGGCTTGACGGCCTGTTGGGCCGAAGGTGTCTGCCGCTCCGGCGGCGCAGTCGGCAAGGACGAGGCTCCACCCCCTGTCGCCTGGTTTGCCGGCCAGCAGTTGAGCGGACCGGATCGGCGCTTGGCCGTTGTCCGCCGCCAGATCGAACTCTGCTGCTTAAGCGACCTGATCGAGCCCGCCGCCACTTCCATGCCCGCCGGCGCCCAGCGGGCCGAGTCGGCTTTGCGCCGTGACGGCCTTGCCCTGACGCAGATGCTCCTGGCCGCCGCGGCCGACGCCATCGAGCGCCATATCGAACGCGTGATCTGGCCGATCCACTCCGGAGCAGCCGGGCGCGCCAGCAGTGGGGGGACAGGGGGAAGTGGGGGGGGTGGGGCTGATCCCGACCTCGACACCATCGCCGACGCCTGCGACCGCGCCCTGCTGGTCTCCCAGGTGGCCAACCTCGACGCCCCCGGGGGGGCCGGCGTCAGAATCGAAACCCCCTACGTTGACTTCACCGACGCCCAACTCTTCGAGCTCGCCCTCGACCTCGACGCCCCGCTTGACGCCTTCTGGTCTTGCCTCCACGACGCCGACCGCCCCTGCGGCTCGTGCCCCGAGTGTCGCCGCTGGAAAGCCGCGATGGACGCGGCCTGCCAACAATCGCTCCCGCCCATGCCCGAGATCCAGGTCCGGGTCGGGAAACCCAAGCGCATCGGGGGATAACCTTGCCCCAGCCGGCACACCCCGTGCGCGAGCCGGGCCCGCGACCGGCGGGCATTGAGGGGCGCCCCCGTTGAGGAATACCCAACCGTGAGCCTTGTGGTCCAGAAGTTCGGCGGCTCGTCCGTCGCTGATGCCGGTCGGATGCACCGTTGCGCTCGGCGAGTCGCCGACGCCAGGGCGTCCGGCAAACGTGTCGTCGTCGTCGTCTCCGCCCGCGGCGACACCACCGACGACCTGCTGGAACTTGCCGGCCAGGTCTCCCAATCGCCCAGCAAGCGCGAGATCGACCAGTTGCTCGCATCGGGCGAGCAGGTCTCGATCGCCCTCATGGCCATGACCCTGCACGGCATGGGCTACGACGCCGTCAGCCTCACCGGCGCCCAATGCGGCATCAAGGCCGAAAGCCTCCACACCCGCGCCCGCATCACCGGCATCGACCAGGCCCGCCTCCAGCGCGAACTCGACGCCGACCGCATCCCCGTCGTCGCCGGCTTCCAGGCCGTCACCGACGACGGCGAGGTCGTCACCCTCGGGCGCGGCGGGTCGGACACCACCGCCGTCGCCCTCGCCGCGGCCCTCAAGGCCGACGTCTGCGAGATCTACACCGACGTGGACGGCATCTTCACCGCCGATCCCCGCCTCGTCCCAGACGCCCGCCGGCGCGACTGCCTGACCTACGATGAAATCCTGGAGGCCGCGTCCCTCGGGACCAAGGTCATGCACCCCCGCGCGGTCGAGTTGGGCAAGAAGTTCGGCGTCCCCATCCGCGTCCTGCACAGCCAGCAGGACGGCAAGGGCACGCTGATCGCCGCGGAAGACCCTGCCATGGAAAGCCGTGTCGTCTCATCCGTAGCTCTCAAGAACGACGTGGGCCGAATCATGATCCGCGACCTGCCCAACGCCCCGGGCGTGCAGAGCGCCGTCTTCGCCCCCGTCGCCGCGGCCGGAATTTCCGTGGACGACATCATCCAGGACGAGCCCGCCCCCGGACGCATCACCCTCACCTTCACCGTGGACCGCGCCGACCTGGCCGAAGTCCGCCCGCTCGTCGAGGCCGCGGCCGGCCGTCTGCGCCCGCCCACGCCCCCCGACAACGGCGTGACCGTGAGCACCGGTTACTGCAAGGTCTCGGCGGTCGGCGCCGGGATGCGCTCGCATTCGGGCGTCGCCAGCCTGATGTTCAAGGCGCTGGCCGACCAGGGCATCAAGATCGAGAACATCACCACCTCGGAGATCGGCATCTCCTGCATCCTCGCCGAGTACGACGGCCCCCGCGCCCTGCGCGCCGTCCATGAGGCCTTCGGCCTCTCCTCCGCCCAGGCCGAGGATCGCGTCGCCCAGGTCGTCATCGGCGCCCCCCGCGCGCCGTCCGGCCCCGCCCGCGCCCGATGACGCGGGCCCGCGGCCCGCCCGTGCTACCATCCCGCCCTATGCCCGAATCGGCGAACCAGCCCCATCCCCGCGGCTCCGGCGTCGTCCACCGCTGGCGGCAGACGCTCATCCCCACCACCCGCGAAGCCCCAGCCGACGCCGAGACCCCCAGCCACGTCCTCCTCGGCCGCGCCGGCTTCATCCGCAAGGTCGCGGCCGGCGTCTACGACTACCTGCCCCTCGCCTGGCGCACCCTCCGCAAGATCGCCCAGATCGTCCGCGAAGAAATGGACGCCGCCGGCGCCAGCGAACTGCTCATGCCCACGCTCGTCCCGATTGAGTTCTACGCCCAGACCAAGCGCGACGTGGCCTACGGCGACCTCCTCTTCAAACTCACCGACCGCAAGGGCAACGGCGCCGCCCTCGGCCCCACCCACGAAGAGACCATCACCGAGATGATGCGCGGCTCCATAACCTCCGACACGCAACTCCCCCTCAACCTCTACCCGATCCAGACCAAGTACCGCGACGAGGCCCGCCCGCGCGCCGGCCTGCTCCGTTGCCGCGAGTTCATCATGAAGGACGCCTATTCCTTCCACCTCGACGTCGACGGACCCGCGGGCCTCAACGCCGCCTACGACGCCATGTACCGCGCCTACAACAGCATCTTCACCCGCTGCGGCCTGGATTTCACCGTCGTCGAGGCCGAGTCCGGCCCCATCGGCGGCTCCGCCTCCCACGAGTTCATGGTGAACTGCGCCTCCGGCGAGGACACCATCCTCAAGTGCCCCGTCAGCGGCTACGCCGCCAACGTCGAGAAGTGCGAGATCGGCCCGCGCGAAGGCACCCTAGAAGGCGCGCCCACCGGCGAGCTCACCGAGGTGCATACTCCCAACCTTCCCGGCATCGACGAGGTCGGCAAGTTCATGGGCGTGAAGCCGGGACGGATGCTGAAGAGCGTAGTTTTCTACGATCCGTCCACGGTGAACTCGGTCGAGCTGGAGCACTTTCGGGCTCGACTCCGCGAAGAGGAGGTTCGACTGCCCGAGGCAAAGCGCGAGGCAGAGTACGCACAAGCTCTGGCCCGCGACCCAGTAGCCCTGCTCCACGAGGATCCCGATCCTCACGCGTTCGGGCGAGTCACCGAAATCGAGGCTCGAATCGACGAAATGCGGTATGAGATACGACTCCTCTTGGGCAGAATCCAGTGGGTAGTCGCAGTTGTCCGCGGCGATCACGAAGTGAACGAAGGCAAGGTGAATGCAGCATCGGGGCATTCCGTCGCGTTGGCAGAGCCGGAGATAGCCAGGGCCGCAGGTTTCGTGATCGGCTACGTTTCCCCGCGCATGGTGAAGCAGGTCAAGAACACCATGCTCCTCATCGACTTCGACGCCGCCCAAGGCGGCTTCTGGGCCACCGGCGCCGACAGGCCCGA
>JBGPGM010000318.1:0-3913 GCA_041483855.1 Phycisphaerae bacterium
AGTCGTGGGCGTCCTCCTTCTCGCGCTGCACCACCGTACACCCAGCGCCGTCGTCCCAGCCGCGCGTCACCTTCATCCCGGCGCCCATCTGCCGCCGGTCCTGCACCCACCTCCGCGGCTGGTCGGCCAACTCGTATTCGATGGCCGCCCGCAGGGACCTGAACGAGTTGAGGTTCTTGATCTCGACGATCGGCGTGGTGACGGTGTGCCCGCCGGCGAGCGTCAGGACCGTATTGATGTTCGGCTCGAACCGCATGTGCCCCTTCTGCATCACCCCCTCGGAAGCGCCCAGGAACCGGCAGATGTTCCGCAACATCTGCGCGAACAGCACGGCCTCGTCGGCGCTCGTGAAGTCCGGCTGCGTGACGATCTCCAGCAGCGGCGTGCCCGCGCGGTTGAAGTCCACGATCGAGAAGTCGATGGCGTGCCCGCCCGGCGCCTCGTGCAGCAACTTGCCCGCGTCCTCCTCCAGGTGGGCCCGGACGATCCCCACGCGCTTGGGCGGCAGGTCGTAGTCGATCCGTCCGTCGGCGTGGATGTGCGGCATGTCCACCGCCCCGTCGAAGCACAGCGGCAGCTGGTACTGCGAGATCTGGTAGTTCTTGGGCAGGTCGGGATAGTAGTACGACTTGCGGTCCCAGCGCGCCAGCGACGCCACCGTGCACCCCAGCGCCATGCCGATCATCATCGACATCTCGACCGCCGCGCGGTTCATCACCGGCAGCGCCCCCGGCAGGCCCAGCACGACGGGATCGATCAGGGTGTTGGGCGCGACCGCTTCGTGGTCCGCGTGGGCGGGGTTGGGCGCGCGGGAGAACATCTTGGTGCGCGTCGCCAGCTCGACGTGAACCTCCAGGCCGACCTTGAGCCGGACGCTGACGATCTCGCTGGCCGTCGTCGTGGTCATATGCGGTGATCGTATCGCGCGAGGCGGCCGAGCTGCCGACTACCAACGAGCCCCGAGCGCCAGCGAGCGGGTCTTCGTGCTTCCTCGCAACTGCCCGCCTCCCCAGCGTTACACTCCCCTGATGTCCAGCCCATCCTCCTGGGACTGGCTCTACTGGCTCGCCGGCGCGCTCGTCGGGGCCGCGGGGCTGGCCCTGCTCGCCTGGGCCCTCTTCGCCGACCGCTCGCGCGCCCGCCGCCGCTGCCCCAAGTGCTGGTACGACATGTCAGCAGTCCCGGGGCTCAGGTGCCCGGAGTGCGGGCGGACGGCCGCGCACGAGCGGCAGTTCTTCCGGACGAGGCGACGCAAGTGGTGGGCGGCCGCGGGCTTGGTGGTCATCGTCCTCGGCGGCGCCAGCGCATTGACCCCCTCGGTCCAATACAACGGCGGCTGGCACTACACCCCCACGACCGTCATCATCCTCCTCTACCCACTGCCATCCGTCCACGAATCGCAATGGCCATACAACGCGCTGACTCTCCGCTTGCGCGAAGGGCGCCTCTGGCATTGGCAGAGGCGGATGCTCGCGTCGCGCTGCGTCCCGCTGATCGGCGCCAACCGCGCTGCGCCGGTCCGGGTCAATGCCCTTTGGCTACTCTCCCTGCTCGGGCGGGACGCACGAGAAGCCATCCCAGCATTGATCGCTTCTCGTGGCGATCCCGATTTCGGTGTCGCCGTCCTCTCCATGGTTGACCTGGCCATCATCGGTTTCGACGATGCCCGCGCCATCCCGGTGCTCAAGTCGCTCTTGACCGACACCGCTACCGACCCCATGGTCCGCAACCGTGTCGCCAATCGCCTCGGCGACGCCCACGCGGCCGCGGCGCCCTTCGTGCCGGAACTGATCGAGTTCCTGACGAATCCGGTGCTGTCCGCGGAGGACGGTGGGTTCAACATGGGCGGAGTTGCGCACACCCTCTCGCGGATCGGCCCGCCCGCGGCCGCCGCCTTGCCGATCCTCGACAGCCTCGCCAACGATCCCTCACGCCCGGTATCACTCCGTTACGTCTGCACCATGGGCGTGGCAGTCGTGCGCGCCGAGGTCCCCGACGAACTGGCGTTCCACCTCCAATCCTTCAGCCACCCCGATGCTCAGTTCCGCGCCTCGGCGGCCGGCTACATGTTTGACCCCGACATCCTGCCGCGCGCCGCCGAGGCGGTCCCGGGCCTGCTCCGGCTCATGGACGATCAAGACGCGAAGGTGCGAGCCGCCGCGACTGCCGCGTTGAGCGACTTCCGCGCCGAAAGCCCCGCTGCCCGCGCGCTGCTCGACGACCTGGAGCGTCACGGTGATCAGCACGCCCGCGCGGTCGTCCCGAGGATTCCTGCTGTTCTTGTCGGGAGCGCGCCCACCGCCGCCGGAGCCGCTACCCCTGCGCCTCCCCCACCGCCCGCTCCACCTCCTCCACGCTGAGCCACTCCATCCCCGCGCCCGCGCCGCCCTCCGGCGCCACCACCCTCACCCGCGGCCCCACCGGGGCCCACACCCGCCAGTCCGTCGGCCCGAACAGCGCCACCGTCGGCACCCCCAGCTGCGCCGCCAGGTGCGTCGGCCCGGTGTCGGCGCCGATGAATACACCGGCCGCGCCTGTGCACGCCGCCAGTTCCGCCAGGTCCACCACGAACCGCCCGCCCATATCGTCGAACACCCGCCGCTCGCCCGCGCTGAACCGCTCCGCCTCCACTTCCCCCGCCAGCACAACAACCTCGCGCCGGCGCGCTGCGTCCCCGCCCCGCAGCCGCTCCACCAGCGCCCCCAACCGCTCCAGCGCCCACATCTTCGCCCGCGATCCCGCGCCGACGTGACACACGATCGGCCCGCCCGGGTTCACACGCGCCGTCGCCGCGCCCAACTCGTCCACTCGATCCCGCGCCCACGCGCCCGCCCGCGATCCGCTCCCCACCGCCCCGACCGGCTCGACAACCGCCCCGGGAAACATCGCCGCGGCCCCGCCCAACCACCGCCGCCCGCCCTCGGTCGCCTCGTCGGCGATGAAGGCCAGCACGCGCTCGACACCCTCCACGCGATCCGGCGCGCCCGGCGGGTCGCCCGTCCACAGGCGCGTGAACCGCCGCTGCTGCCCATCGACGCCGACGATGCGCGACTCGCCGCGCTCAGTTGTCACCCCGATCCACTCTTCCACCAGCCGCGCCTTGGCCCGGTCGGCGACCACCGTCACCCGCGCCCCGCTGCTCCGGCCCCCGCCCCGCGCCACGGCGCGCACCAGCGGCCAGGTGAGCACGAAATCTCCCAGCGCCCCCGCATGAAACACCCACACCTGCCGCTCACACACGCTCGCCGCCCTCCTCGCTCGTCACGCCCTGCCCGCGCCCCCCCGCGCCACCCCGAAGCAGCCGCACGATCGTCCGCCGCTCCAACGCCGCCGCGTGCTTGGCCGTTGTGCCCATCTCCCGGGCGATCTCCGCCAGCGTGCGCGGCGGCGCTCCCGCCCAACCGTATCTGGCGATGAGCAGCCGACGCGCCGCCTCGTTTACCTCCCCGCTTCCCTCCACCTCCCCCCGCACGCGCTCATCCGGCTCCAGCCATGCCTGCCACGGGTTCACTCGCCGCGTCCAGTCCGCCAGCACCACCTCCCCCGCCTCCACCCGCGCCACCGCCCGCACCGCCTCCAACTTCCCTCCTCTTTCCTCGCTCCGACTTGCTGCCTTGCTGCTCTGCTGCTTTGCCGCTCGTTCTTCCCGCGCCGCCCACTGCCCCACCACCCGGTTCACCGCCAGCCCCGCCGGGGCCGCCAGCCGCCCGCCCTTGAACGGGTCGAACTTGTCCGCGGCCTCGATCAGCGCCCCCATGCACGCCGCGACCAGCCGCTCGGCCTCGGCCCGCGCCAGCGCCGTCACCGGCCGGCCCAGCCGCGCCTGGATCGTCCTGAAGACCAGCGGCTGCTGCGAGCGCACGAGTTCCGCCTTCAGGCGCGACGCCCAGCGCAGTCGCGTCTCGATCTCGTC
>JBGPGM010000319.1:0-3895 GCA_041483855.1 Phycisphaerae bacterium
CATCCACGCGCCGGAACTGCCTGCCCTGCTTGGCGTCCCATCCCCAGGTGGTCTGGCCGGGTGCACGGAAGGCGGGGTGGGAGATGACCGCGACCAATGAGCCGCCCGGGCGCAGCGCGCGGGCGATGCCGCGGATGACCGGTTCGAGCGCGTCGATGTTCGAGAGGGCCATGATGCACGCCGCGCCGTCGAAATCCGAGAGTTTCAGTCCCTCCAGGGCGCGGGCATCGCCGACGTGGTAGGCGATGGGCGTGGGCGGCGGGGTGTGCTCGGTGCGGCGGCGTGCGGCGGCGATGAGCTGGGCCGAGGCATCCACGCCGGTGACGGACGCGCCGAGCGATGCCGCGCGACGGCAAAGGATCCCCTGACCGCACGCGACGTCGAGCAGGCGCATGCCGGGGGCGGGGCGGAGCAATCGGAGGGCGCCGGGGAGGATGACGTTCTCGTACGTGTCGCTGCCTTTCTCGTCGAGCAACTGGTCGTACCAACCCGCGACGCGGTCCCAGGAGGTGTCGAGGAGCGCCGGCTCTGCGCCCGGCCCGGGTGTCTTCAATCGATCGGGGCGCCCCAGAGCGGCCGTTCCGGGCGTTGTTGTGCTGGCCGGCGGCGGCGTCGCGCCGACCGTCGTGTAAAACGACGTCGGCGCGGGGCTGGTGAACTTGAGCGTGCGCCCCGTGCCGGCCTGCGTGAATGACAACTCCGCGCCGTGCAGGCCCAGGCGACCGATGGGATCCGCCTTGGCGCCGTGGCGAGAATCACCGGCGAGCGGATAGCCCATCTCGGCAAAGTGGGCGCGGATCTGGTTCTTGCGCCCGGTCTCGAGACGCACCTGCACCAGGCTCAAGCCCGTGCCGCTGGCCGCGCCGGTATCGGAGGCGAGGACGCGGTAGTGCGTAATGGCCAAGCGGCCTTGCTCTCGGGGTCGCCCGCGGAACTGGTCGGCGGCGATGGAGGTGACGTTCCCGCGGGTGTCTTCCGCGAGGAATGACTGGTGCGTGCCGGCGTGTCCCGGTGGGCCGACGATGCCCTCGGCCAGGGCGAGGTAGATCCGATGCGCCCGCTTGGTGCGGAAGTCCTCCTTGAGCGAGTCATGCGCGACCTGAGACTTGGCGAAGACGAGCAGGCCGGAGGCTTCCTTGTCCAGGCGATGGATGACCCAGATGCGCCCCGACTTGCTGCCGCGCTTGGGGCGCTTGGGGCCGGAGCGCTTGGCGTAGTCCTTGAGGATGCTGAAAAGGGTCTGGGTGATGGTTCGACCGGGATCGGCCGAGACAAGCCCTGGGGGCTTGTCCACGACGAGGACGTCGGCATCCTCGTAGATGATCAGCACGCCCTTGGGCAGGTCTCCGTGGCGCGAACTGCCGCGGGAAGCGGAGCGGCTGGGGCCTCGCGCCGGGTTGGGGGGCACACGGTCAGACATGCGTGCCTTGGGGCACGCCGGGAGTAAGGGTCGGGACGTGTCGCTCGATGATCGCCAGGAGCCAATCGGCGAAGGCGCCCTTGTCGATCGTGCCGTCGGTGGCATATTCGGAGCCGTCGGCGGCGAGGACCGTGGCCTGGATGACGGGGGAGTCCATGGCTTCCAACGGGTTGGCGACTATCAAGTTAACCCCCTTGCGGGCGAGCTTGGCGCGGGCGGAGTCCAGAAGGGTCTCCCGTGGATCGAGGGCGAAGCCGACGATGACCTGATCCGGGCGGCGCTTGGCGACGCACGCGGCTAGCAGGTCGGGAGTTGGGTCGAGTTCGATGGTCAGTGTCTGGTCGGTGCGCCGGAGTTTTCCCGTGGCGGCTGCCGCGTTCAGGCGGGGCCGGTAATCCGCGACCGCCGCGGCCATGACGAGGACCGTGCACCAGGGCAGGTGGTCGTGCAGGAGGGCCTGCAGGTCGGCCGTTGTCCGGAACCGGTGGGTTTGGACCCGCGAATCGAGAGGAGAAAGCGGCGTCGGACCAAGGAGCAGGCGCACCTCCCAGGCGTGGGCGCGCCCCCCAGTGGGAAGGTCGGCGTCCGCGGCTCGTGCGGCGTGGTCGGCCAACGCGATGCCCAGGCGGCCGGAGGAACGGTTCGCGACGTACCGGACCGCGTCGATGGGCTCGTGCGTAGGCCCGGCGGTGATGAGCAGGCGTCGCGGGGCGACGCGTCCGCCGGCGGATTCGTGGACGGATGGGGTGGGGGTACGTGGCAAGGAGGTAGTCTCGGCGTCGGCATGCAATGGTATGGCTCGGTCGCGTTGGCGACCGGCCTGCCGGCGTGCGATCGGATGAGGCCGGCGGCGATGGCGTGCCGGCACGAGGGCAGGTCGCTACCATCCCGTTGGCCCGATCGCCGACGGGCGAACCGGCCCGGAGACACAGGGAAACCGAAGCAGCGATATGGCACGATCGCGCAAGAAGTTGGGTGACATCCTCATCGGCTGGGGCGTGGTCAAGACGGACCAGGTCGAGGCCGCGGCCAAGACGGCCCGCACCGCGGGCAAGCGTCTGGGCGAGGCGCTGGTGGAGGCGGGGTTCGTGAAGGAGGACCAGGTCGCCAAGGCGCTGGCGAACCAGTTCGGGATGGAGTACGTGGATCTCTCGGCGGACGGGGTGAGCAAGCAGATCGACCCGAAACTGATCCCCGAGGACCTGATCAAGAAGCACCTGATCCTGCCGCTGGCGCGGATCAACGGGCGGTTGCAGTTGATCGTGCACGACCCGATGGACCTGGAGACGCTCGACGCGCTGCGGTTCCGGCTGAACGTGGAGATCGAACCGCGCCTGTCGGCGCGCTCGCAGATCAAGGCGTTCATCGAGTCGAAACTGGGCCAGCCGTCGCTCAAACTGCCGGGGCTGGGCGAGTCGCTGGTGACGGAGTCGATCGACCGGACGATCGACCGGTCGGTGGACCGGTCGATGGACAAGTCGATCGACATCGGGGGCGAGGACGCGCCGATCGTCAAGTTGTGCGCGCGGATCCTGACCGAGGCGGTCAAGATGCGTGCCTCGGACGTGCACGTCGAGCCGTTCGCGGACCGGGTGCGCCTGCGGTACCGCATCGACGGCGTGTGCATCGAGCGCGACAACCTGCCCAAGCGGATGCAGAACGCCGTGCTCAGCCGCCTCAAACTGATGGCGGGGGTGAACATCGCCGAGCGTCGCGTGCCGCAGGACGGGCGCATCAAGCTGCCGGTGGACGACACGGTGATCGACTTCCGCGTGTCGTCGTGCCCGGCGTACCACGGCGAGTCGGTCGTGCTGCGCATCCTGCGCCCGGATACGGTCAAGATCGGCCTGATCAACCTGGGGTTCGAGGAGGACCACCTCGCCACGTTCAACAAGATCATCCGACGTCCCAACGGGATCTTCCTGGTGACGGGCCCGACCGGCTCGGGCAAGACAACAACGCTGTACTCGGCGCTGGACGTGCTCAACCGGCCGGACAAGAAGATCATCACCGCCGAGGACCCCATCGAGTACAACTTCGAGGGGATCAACCAGTGCCAGGTCCACGAGAAGATCGGCCTGACGTTCCCGGCGATCCTGCGGACCATGCTCCGCCAGGCGCCCAACATCATCCTCGTGGGCGAGATCCGCGATAAGGAAGTGGCCGAGATCGCCATCCAGGCGGCGCTGACCGGCCACCTGGTCTTCTCGACCCTGCACACCAACGACGCGCCGTCGGCGATCACGCGACTGATCGACATGGGCGTCAAGCCGTTCCTCGTCGCGTCGTCGATCCAGGCGATCATGGCCCAGCGCCTGATCCGCATCCTGTGCGACCAGTGCAAGGCCCTGGACCCGGACCCGGACCCCAAGTTCCTGGCGCTGACGGACATCACCCGCGCCGAGGCGCAGGGCAAGGTCCTCAAGGCCGTGGGCTGCACCAACTGCAACAGCACGGGCTACCGCGGGCGCAAGG
>JBGPGM010000320.1:0-3888 GCA_041483855.1 Phycisphaerae bacterium
GACGGCGCGCTCGCCGCGGGGCACGTGACGCACGTGTCGGCTATGGAGCCGGGCGGGTGGCAGGGGGCGATCGGTGCGGCGCTGGACACGGCCCGGCGAACCGTGGCACCGGGAGCGAACCGATGACGCTGCGCCGGCGCTTCAACGCGGCCGGGTGCCTGGCGGTGCTGCTGGCGGTGCTGGCGTACTGCGCGGCCGAGGAGAACGCGGTGCTGGGCGCGGCGGGCGTGGCGGCGTGCGCTCTGGCGTGGTGGATGGGGCAGGGGGCGGTGCGCCGGCAACTGCCGCGCATCGTGGTCAATCTGCTGGTGTTGACGGCGATCTTCAACGCGGCGGTAGCGGTGAGCCGCAGCACGACGGTGGTGTCGGACCTGTCGCAGTTCCTGGTGTACATCCAGCTGATCAAGCTGTTCGACCGGCAGTCGGTGCGGGACGATGCGCAGCTGCTCACGCTGAGCGTGTTCGTGGCGATCGGTGCGATCCTGACGAGCAACGCGCTGATGGTCGGGCTTCTGCTGGCGGCGTTCACGCCGACGGTGATGGTCGCGGCGATGCTGCTGCAGTTGGGGTGGGGGCTGGAGGGAGCCGGGGCTGCGAGTGCGGACGAGCATGGGGGCGCCGAGCCGGCGCCGCTGATGGGTCGCGCCTGCACGCGCGACCTGAGCGCGGTGGCGGGCTCGGCGACGATCATGGCGGGCGCGCTGGCCGTCGTGGCGTTCGTGCTCACGCCGCGCGGGCTGGGCGAGGGCGTGCTGGGCGTGCCGTTCGGGGCGCTGCACACGCGGCCGACGGTGGGGTTCACCGGTCACGTGCGGCTGGGCGTGGGCGGCCTGCTGTCGAGGTCGGAGACGCCGGTGATGGACCTGACGGTGCGCGACGCCAATGGAAGGGACATCGGGGAGCAGATGGGGACGTTGTACCTGCGCGGGGCGGTCAACGACCGCTATGAGCCGCGAGACGGGGCGTGGACGGATAGCGGCACGGGCCGGCGGTCGGTCGCGGAGACGATGTCATCAGAGAACAGCGACGGCGAGGGCAAGCCGGTGGACTGCGGGCCGAGGCAGCCGATGTGGTTGAGCCGGCCGGGGGACGGGCAAGGGGGCGGGGGCGCGGTGCTGACGCAGGAGATCACGCTGCGCAACGCGGACCCGCTGCGGCACCCGCTGTTCGCGTTGTGGCGGCCGGTGCGGGTCGAGCCGCGCCGGGACGACCGCCTGCTGCGCCCGGGGCCGGACCTGACGATCTGGCGCGACCGAAGCAGCGGCGGGAGCGCGTACGAGTACACGGTGGTCTCGACGCCCGATCCCGGCGAGCAAGCGGTGGACCCGGACCGGGCAGCGGCGCTGGGGTTCAAGAGCGGGCGGGTGCACGGCTTGGCGGAGCGGGTGCTGGGGGAGCGCGGGATCGGGCTGACTCCGGCGGCGCGCGGCTCGGTGGAGAACCGGGGCGCGGCCAACGCGATCCAGGCGTATCTGCGCAAGACGTGCTCGTACACGCTGGAGATGATCGCGCCGGAGGCGCGCGAGGACCCGATCGAGATGTTCCTGACGCGCACCCAGCGCGGGCACTGCGAGTACTTCGCGTCGGCGATGGCGGCGATGTGCCAGAGCGTGGGGCTGGATGCACGGATCGTGCTGGGGTACCTGTGCTCGGAGCGGAGCTCGGCGACGGGGCGGTTCACGGTTCGCGAGTCCGACGCGCACGCGTGGGTAGAGGTGATGCTCGCCCCGGGGCGGTGGCAGCCCTTCGACCCATCGCCGCCGGCGGAGGTTGAGAGGTTGCGGCGCGGGTCGTCGGGGCTGCTGGCGTGGCTGCGCCGGGCGTACGAGTCGATCGAGATGCGGTGGAACAGCACGGTCGTGGGGTTCGACGAGCAGCGCCGGGAGAGACTGCTGGGAAGCGGGGCGGCGGAGTCGGCAACGGCGGACAACTCGACCTGGGTGTGGCGTGCCGCGGTTCGGATCTGGAGAGGTGTGCTGGAGATTCATTCGGTCTGGGACGCGCTGCCATGGGTGGTCGGGGCGCTGGCGCTGGCGACGCTCGTGATGGCGGAATGGAGAATCGTGCGTGGAGCGATCGGACGGTGGCTGGTGGGCGAATCGAGCCGAACCAGCGCGGCGGCCGGTAGTCCGGAACTCAAGGCGCTGCTGGTGCAAGCGGCGTTTTACGGGACAACGCTGACGGCGCTGAAACGGGGCGGCCTGGGCAAGCCGCGATGGCGCCCGCCGGGGCTGCACGCGCAGGTCCTGGCAGCGCAGGATGCGGCGCTGGCGTACGCCGTCGAGGGGGTGGCGGGGCTGTACTACAAGGTCCGGTTTGGGCGGCGGGCGCTGAGCGAGGCCGAGGCACGGGAGGCCCGTCTGCTAGTCGAGCAGGTCAAGAACCGGCTGCGCGAGGCGCGGGGTCGGGCGTGACCGCCGGGGATCGGAGGCCCAGGGCGCGGGACAGCGGCGCGACGGCCAGCGGCGGGGCTAACAGATCAGTCGCGGGCACGCCCAGGGCGGCGGCCGCGGCGGCATAGCCGCTGCGGGTCGCGCCCTCCATGGTGGCGGGCCAGCCGATGTCGGTGTAGTCGCCGGCGAGGATGAGGCCCGAGGGGCCGGTAGCGGCGGGCCGGCATTCATCGATGCCGGGGACCGGAGCGAAGGTAGCGAGTTTCTCTTTGACGGCGCGCGCGGAGACGAGTGTCGCGTCGCGGGCATCGGGCAGGCAGGCGTGGATGTCGGCCAGGACGCGCTCGGCGATCTGGTCTTCGTCCAGGGCTAGCCAGTCGGCGGCGGCGCTGATGACGGCGTGGAGGTAGTCGCCGCCGCCCGCCCCCGGCGCGACGGGCCGGCCGTTGTCGCGGGGGAGGCCCTTGGCGAAGAGCCATTGAGTCGGGCGGTCCACCAGGATGGCATGCGGAGTGCGCAGGACCGGGCGGTCGAAGCGGAGATGGACGCCGAGGATGGGGCTGTGGGTGAAGTTCTCCAGGGGTGGGAAGCGCGGATCGGATTGCTGGATCGCTGGATCGACGATGCGGTTGACGCGTTCGACCGGGACGGCGCAGATGACTCGCTTGGCCTCGAAGCGTTCGCCGGCGGTGGTCGACGCCGATGACGCGTCCAGGCAGGCCACGCCGGCTCCGAAGACGACGCGCCCGCCCGCGCCGGAGATGATCGCCTCCGCGTTCTCGTACAGCCGAACCAGCGGCACGGCGGGGACGCCGATCGCCGCGGCACGGCTGCTGGAGAGAAACCCCTCCTGGAACACGTGCAGGGCGGCCGAAGCCGCGACGCGCTCAACGCCCAGGTTGCACGCGCTGACCACGATCGGCGACCAGAAGCGGTCGATGATCCGCTTCGACTGGCCGTGGCGAGCCAGGAACCTGCCGAAGGTCTCGTGCCGGTGGCGCGAGCGGTCGGCGCGCAGGATCTGGCCGACGGCGCGGGCGATCATGGCCGCGTCGGAGACAGACAGGAAGGGCGCCCGCAGCATGGACCAGCCCATGTGAAGCGGGGCGGGCAGGAGGGTGGGGCGGATGACGCTGGTACGCCCGCCGGCCTCGATCCAGTACTGCTCGGCGTGCCAGCGGATCTTGTCGGCCGCGCCCAGGCGCCCGAGCAGGTCCACGTAGTTGGTGCAGCAGCCGAGGACGACGTGCTGGCAGTTGTCCAGGACGAGGCCGGAGCGGGAGTCGAGGAAGGAGGTGGCGCGGCCGCCGAGTTTCTTGCGGGTCTCCAGGAGCGTGACGGCGACGCCGGCCTGCGCCAGGCGGATGGCAGCGGACATGCCGGCGATGCCGCCGCCGACGATCAGGACGGTCTGGGGATCGGGCATAGGCCGTGCATCATTGGGGTGGGTGCGGGCGGGGCCCAACGGTTCACCAGCGGCCGATCCTGGCGCGCA
>JBGPGM010000321.1:0-3881 GCA_041483855.1 Phycisphaerae bacterium
CTGGCGGGGCTTCTGAGCAGGCGCCGCGTAGAGCTGGTGAAGGGTGTGACAGTGGACCTCGAGGTGCCTGCCAGCGCGCACATCGTGCTGGAAGGGTACGTCGAGCCAGGGGAGCGGCGTCGCGAAGGCCCGTTCGGCGACCACACCGGGTTCTACTCGCTGCCGGACCGCTACCCGATCATGCGGGTGACGGCGATCACGCACCGCAAGGATCCGATTTACCCCACGACGATCGTCGGCCTGCCGCCGCAGGAGGACTATTACCTGGGCAAGGCCACCGAGCGGCTGTTTCTGCCGCTGCTGCGCATGATGGTGCCGGACATCATTGACTATGACCTGCCGATCTTCGGCTGCTTTCACAACTGCGCTTTTGTCAAGATTCGCAAGGCATATCCGCTGCAGGCCCGGCGCGTGATGCACGCGATCTGGGGCGCGGGACAGATGGCCTGGACCAAGATGATCGTTGTGGTCGATCACGACGTGGATGTGCACGACCAGGACGCCGTGCTGTTCCACATGACCGCCAACATCGACCCGGCGCGCGACATCGAGGTCGTCAACGGCCCGCTGGACATCCTCGACCACGCGGCGGCGCGCCTCGGCGCCGGCGGCAAGATCGGCATCGACGCGACGCGCAAGGTGCGCGGCGAGGAAGCGGGGGGCCACCCGGTGCGCGACTGGCCGCCGCTGATCCGCATGTCGCCGGAGATGATCGATCGCGTGTCGCGTCGCTGGAGCGAGTACGGGCTGGCGTGACGCCGATCTTCAGCCGCCCACGTCCTCGCGCCCGGCCGGGACCGCGGCATGCTGGCTCAGCCACTGGTCAATCGCCTCGACCACGTCCTCGTGGAACGTCTTGACGCGGGCGGCGGGAACGTCCGTGGGAATGTCGTTGACCAGGATGCTGAAGGCGACTCGCCGGCCGGTCGCGGCCTGGGTCACGTAGCCGGAGAGCGTGCGGACCCCCTTGACGAAGCCGCTCTTGCCGCGGATCTCGTTCTGGATCCCTTTCCCGCGGAATCGATTCTGGAGCGTGCCGTCGCCGGGCAGGGCCAGGGAGGTCACGAACGGCTCGGCCGCCTTCTCGTCCCGGGCCAGCACGCGCAGCCAGCCGGTGAGCAGGAGGGGCGTGACGCGGTTGGCGCGGCTCAGGCCCGAGCCGTCCACCATGACCAGCGACGCGGCCGCCTCGGGGCCCAGGCGGTCGCGGACCTGCATGCGCAGGGCGGCCGCCCCGTTGGCCCACGAGCCGGGCTGGCCCGTGACGGCCTTGCCGACCGCCTTGATGAGCGCCTCGGCGTACAGGTTGTACGAGTCGGTGTTGCAGCGGGTCAGCACAATGGACATGGGGGTCTTCACGACCGCCAGAACCTCGTTGGTGCTGCCCAGGTCCTCCTCGGGCGCGGCCAGGCGGGCCGGGGGTGGGTCGCTGCCGCCGGCGCCGGCGGTCGAGCCCCGCCCGATCCCCGCGGCCGCGAGCCGGTCGGCCAGCAGGCGGCCCAGGATCACAGAGCCCTCATGGACAGTGACCTCCTCGACGACGGGCGCGCCGACGGTGCCATTGACGATGAATCGCGTGGACGACCCCTGGCGCAGCAGCGACAAGACCGTGCTGCCGGACGTGACCGTGCGGGCCCGCTTTTCGACCTCGAGCCAGCGTGCCGACGGCTCGGATCGGATGACGGGATCGGACCCCTCCTTGGGCCCCGGTGCGGCGTAGATCCGCAGGACATTGGCGTGGAAGTTCAGGCCCGACACCTCGGCGCAGTAGCGGAGGTTCAACTGGTCGCTGGGCCACTCCGGATGGACGTATTCGCGGTCAAAGACGCGGTCGTTGAGGATCACCTCGCTGACTTGCTTCATCCCGGACGCAACTATGGCCTGGACGAGCCGGTCCAGCAAGGTGCCCACGTCGGTGTGCATGTCGTCGAGCAGCTTGGGATCGGCGAAGCCGGGATCGCCCGACCCTTGCACGATGATCTGCGTGCCGCGCCGGAGGAGGCGCGTCTTGAACTCGTAGTCCGGCCCGAGAACTAGCACCGCCGCGCCGGAGCTGAGCAGCTTGAGGTTGGACGCGGGGATGAACGGACGATCCTCGTTCAGCGCGGCCAGTGACTTGCCGCTCTGGACGTCCATGACGCTCACGCCGACGGTGCAGGTGCCCAGGCGGGCCCTGCCCAGGGCCGCGCTGACTTCACGGTTGAGGTCCTGAGCCGCGGCGCAGGCGGTGAGCACCAAGCCGGCGACGACAGCGGCCACGGCCCTCATGGGCCACGAGCCCGACCGTCCGCCGTCCTTCGCCCGGCCGGGCGCGAGCATGGTCCGCATACTTCCCTCTCCGCGCAGGTTCCCCTCAAACGGGTAGGCCATTGGTGCCCACCTCATCGGCCCGGTTCGGCCCCGGCCTTGACCGCGAATGTCGCATCCACGCGTGTCCCGGTTGGTCCACGCGGCACGCCGGGAGTCAAGCCTGCGAGGCGAGCGCCTCGCTCTGAGACACCAGGTATCGGTGCTTGCGTTGCACAACGTCGATGATGTCATCGAGCGCGCCGCGCGTGGTCAGTTCCCAGCACGGCCAGTAGACGCCGGCGACGAAGCGGGCGTGGGCGATGCCGTCGCGGATAGCCTTCTTGAGCCGACGCAGGGGCAAGGCCCTGACCGCGGGCACGGACATCGGGATGGCGATCTGCGGGCGTGCGGGGTCCGGGATGATGTAGGCCCATGCGCGCGCCGCGTCGATCTCGCAACGGTACACCAAGGTCCACCGCCACGGAACGCCCTGCCAAGCCAGAGATTCGGTAACGCCCGGATGGGCCAAGAGACGCCCCCGGGCCGCATCGACGACGCCAGCCAGTTGCTTGGTGGTATAGTGGGTCAGCAACGCCTCGAGCGGGGGCTCACGGAACTTGTCCTCCCACGGGAGTCTGCTGCGCACGGCTTGTCCTGCCATAGTCACTCCCGTGCCCGCGACGCTGCCAGCCAAACTGCTACCGGTCCTGAGGCCGAACGTTGCCAGGCGTGCCACGCCGGTCGTACGATAGGCGTAAGTCCCCCACCCGTCAGGTGCTTTCATGCCTCCCGATCAGCGGTCCAGCCCGATTCCCCGAGCCCAGTCCGAGGCCGCCTCCACCCCAGGTCCGGGAACGGCGGCCGACCGCTCTGAGGACCCGGAACTGGCCGGGTCGTCCATCCTGATTGTCGATGATAATATCCAGAATCTGGAGCTGCTCCAGGCGTACCTGGAGGACTTGGACTGCCCCATCCGTACCGCTCGGGACGGGGCGGAGGCACTGGCGGCCGTGGCCACGCAACAGCCGGACATCATCCTGCTGGACGTCATGATGCCTCGGATGAGCGGATTCCAGGCGTGCGCCAAGCTCAAGGCCAGCCCGGACACGCGTGACATCCCGGTAGTGATGGTCACGGCGCTGAACGAGGTCGGGGACGTGGAGCGGGCGGTGGAGTCGGGGGCCGATGACTTCCTGACCAAGCCGGTCAATCGGCTGGAACTGGTGACGCGCGTCAAGTCGATGCTCAAGGTTCGCCTGCTCAAGAAGCAACTGGACCGGACGCTGGCGCAGATGCGACGGCTGCGTGGCGAACAAGCCTGAGCGGCGGCACGCACCACCAACTTGGTTCCAGGCGATGAAAACGCCCGCGCTTTGCGGCGCGGGCGTCGTGGGATCGGATGGGAGCGCGACGTGCGGCGTCAGCAGCCGGTCGGGGGCGTGAAGAAGCACGTCAGGAAGTCGAAGAAGTCCTGGCTGTTGGTCATGCCGTCATTATTGAAGTCGGCGCTGCCGGCGAAGAACGAGGTCAGGAAGTCGAAGAAGTCCTGGCTGTTGAGCGAGCCGGAGTGGTTCCAGTCGCACGGGCAGACC
>JBGPGM010000322.1:0-3856 GCA_041483855.1 Phycisphaerae bacterium
AGGCGCTGATCGTGAGTTGTTGGCAGCCGGAGGAGGTGCAGCAGGCGCCGGGCTCGTGGTCATCGGCCGGCCTTGATCGGCAGGCCTTTCTTCTGCCAGAGGGCCAGGAGCGTTTTGAGGTCGGTCGGCTCCCAGAAGCGACCGTCGCCCAGGTCGGTGCGGATCAGGTCGCCCTTGTCGGTGAAGGTTGACCTCTGGGGCGTGCTGTCCTCGTGGAACCGGGTCGCGATGGTCCATGTTCCGCCGGCCGCGGGATCGCGGGCGAGGGTGTCGCGGCGCAGGGAGATGGCCTCGGAATCGCTGCGGTAGGTGTAGAAGCCGAAGTCTCCCTGGATGCGGTTCTTGGTGGCGGCGCGCAGGAGCAGGGAGGGGAGGAGGTAGGACTCGACCTGGCTGAGGTACCCCTCGCCCTGGATGAAGGGTCGGATGGGGCGGTCGTCGTTGCCGGGGCCGTTGACGGCGACGTTGAGGTCGTCGGCGACGCGTGCGCCGGTCTCGGTCCAGCGGCCGAGTTCCTTGGCGCGCTTGTCGGCCTTGATCATGCGGACGGACCATGCTTCCTCGTGGCGGTCGGGGGTCATGAAGCACCGGGCGACGGTGTCGATGGTGTCGGCGCCGTCGAGGACGCGGGCCTGGAGAAAGACCATGTACCCCTCCTGCTCGTCGGCGGAGGTCCAGCGGTTGCGCGGTTTCTCGGGGTTGATCTCGCCGCGCTGGCCCTTGAAGAACTTCAGGCCGCGGTAACCCAGTTCGGTGGCGTCCATGTCGGCGCCGCCGGGTGCGGGCTTGAAGAGGCGGTACCAGCGGACCTGGGAGTCGAGGGCGGCGGAGTAATCAGCGGGGGTGAAGCCGGCGAAGAGGGCGACGCCGGCCTTGACCAGGGCGCCGCGGGCGGCGGCGACGGCGGCGGGGTCGGCGAAGGAGGCGGTGGCGATGGTGGTCTCGTAGACGCCGCGCACACGGGCGAACTCGGGCTCGGGGACGATCAGTTCGAAGACGACAAACTGCTTGGGTGCGGGCTTGAAGATGGTGTAGCCCTTGACGAGCCGGGTGGCGTCGGTGCGGGGGGTGGTGACGTAGAGGCGCTCGGCGGGCTGCTGGTTGATGAGGAGGTGTCCGGTGCGGTCGATGAGCCTGGCCTGGGTCTCCATGACGTTCTTCTGGTCGGGGTCGACGACGCCATGGGAGCCCTGGAGCAAGGCCAGGGTCTGGTCCGCGGCCTCCTTGACGGTGGCGTTGGGGTTGCTGGTCAGGGGTGTCTGGATGTTGATGATCCAGGTGTTGTCGGTGGGCATGATCTGAACGGAGGCGCGGTCGCCGATCTTGGTGGCCTGGGCGCGCGTGTCGGTGGGCAGGCGGATGGAAAGGCCGACGCTGTCGAGGTGGAAGGCTTCGTCGGCCAGTTCGACGAGGCCGGGGTTGGCGGACTTGGCGGGGATGTTGGGTTTGGCGGGAGTGGGCGTCGCCGTTGACGGGGCGGCTGGCGGAGTTGGGCGGGGCGCGGCGGGAGCCTTGGGCGACTTCGCGGGGGGCCTGACAGGCTGGCCTGGGGTCGCGGCCGAGGATACCCCCAGGACAAGGGGGATAATGGCGAGAATGGAGAGGAGTCTGAGGTGTGGGTGGCTGGGGCGCATATTGAGGTCTCGGGGATCCGGTGTCGGTGGTCGGATCGGCGGGGATCGATCTGGGGTGTCGAGCTCCGGCACCCGCGACCCGATCCCCGGCACCCGATGCCGACGAGGCGGCACCATGAGGGTAGGGATCGGACGAGGGTCGGAGGGGCAGTCAGAAATCTTGGATCGACGGGGGGGCGGGGTTTGACATTGCGTGCGGGGGCCGTACGCTTCGGGGCTCGCCTTCCTGCTTCCAGGGGCGCGAGTTGTCGTTGCCTCCGAGGGCGCCCGGGTCGGTTCGTTGGGCCCGGTGCGGTTGGAGGAGCGAGCGTCAAGCCTGTGGAAACGGGCGGAGCCAACGGGCGTACGGATCGCCCGCGCGTCGGACTGCCAACGCCCCGAGCGGCGGGCCGACGCGGAGGATCGCGTCGGGGCGTGTGTCGGCGGGGCGGCGGAAAGAGGTACGGGCGACGAGGCACGAGATTCAGACAGGGCACCACGATGACGGGCGGCAAGATTCGAATCCGGATGGAGGCGTACGACCACCTGGCGCTGGACGCGTCGGCCAAGGAGATCGTCGAGCACGCCAAGCGCACGAACGCGAAGGTGGCGGGCCCGATCCCGCTGCCGACCCGCATCGAGCGGTACACGGTGCTGCGCGGCCCGTTCATCGACAAGAAGTCCCGTGAGCAGTTCGAGATCCGGACGCACAAGCGCATCATCGACATCATCGAACCGAACGCCCGCACGGTGGAGGCGCTGAACCGCCTCGTGGTCCCGGCGGGCGTTTTCGTTCGCATCAAGGCGTAGGGAAGACTCTGGGGCCGGCTGACGGAGACGAAAGCCGGCCCTTTCTGTTGGACGAGAGGACACCGAAGGGTTTCATGGGCCGGGCGCGCGTCGCGCCCCGCCGACGAAGCCGGACCGCCCCGGAAAGCCGGGCGCGGCGGACAAGGAACGGGTGGTCGAGATGGCTCTCTCGATGTTCGGCACGAAGGTCGGCATGACGCGCGTGTTCAGCGCGGACGGCGCGAGCACGCCGGTGACGGTCATCCAGCTGGGGCCGTGCGTGGTCACGCAGGTGCGCACGACGGAGAAGGACGGGTACCAGGCGGTGCAGATCGGGTACGGCGAGATCAAGGCGCGCAACTCGACAATGCCGCTGATCGGTCACGACGCCAAGGCGGGCACGGGCCCCAAGCGCGTGCACCGGGAGTTCGGCGTGGGGGCCAAGGAGATGGAGGCGTTCGGGCTGGGGCGGGTTCTGACGGCGGCGGACTTCGCGGGGCAGGCGTACGTGGACGTGACGAGCACGAGCAAGGGGAAGGGGTTCGCGGGGGTGATGAAGCGGTACCACTTCAAGGGGATGTTCGCGTCGCACGGGACGGAGCGCAAGCACCGTTCGCCGGGCTCGATCGGCGGGCACTGCTCGAACCGCGGGTACGGGGGCGGGCTCAAGAAGGGCAAGCGGATGCCGGGGCACATGGGGGACGAACAGGTGACGGTGCGCTCGCTGGACGTGGTGAGGCTGGACGCGGAGCGTGGGCTGATGCTGGTCAAGGGGCCGGTGCCGGGGGCGAACGGGTCTATAGTGACCGTGCGCGCCGCGACGCGGCTGAACCGGAGCAAGACGAAGAGGCTGGCCGCGGGCACGAAGGGTTGATGGACTGAAGGGTTGACGACAAAGGCCGCCGGTCGTGCGAACGGACGATCGGCGGGTCCGGAAGGTCCCGGAGCGAACGAGGGAAACCGCCGGACGAGGACAAGCCGATTGCAGAGACTCCGGGCGTGTGGCCCGGGGCTCAAGACAGCCGAGTCGATTCCGAGCCGCCCCGATGAGTGAGAGGAGGCGAGACGGATAGGCACACGCGACCCGCCGCGCACGCGAGTGACGGCGGGCACACCGGCCCGATTCGTTGGGCCTGAAGAGGCGTCAGACGAGGTAAGACACATGGATGTCCCCGTCCTGAACATGAAGGGTAAAGCGGTCGGCACGCTGACGATCGACGAGCAGTCGCTGGGCGGCGCCGTGAACGCGGCGCTGATCAAGCAGGCGTACGTGCGGTATCACGCGAACCTGCGGCAGGGCTCGGCCCGGACGCGCAACCGCGAGGCGGTGTCGGGCTCGACGCGGAAGATCTACAAGCAGAAGGGGACGGGGCGGGCGCGGCACGGGGACAAGAAGGTGCCGCAGTTCCGAGGGGGCGGGCACGCGCACTCGAAGAAGCGGACGCGCGAGGACT
>JBGPGM010000323.1:0-3834 GCA_041483855.1 Phycisphaerae bacterium
ACCCGGCCTCGGCGAGCACCTGGTTGAGCTTCTTGTAGAACGGGTGCCCCGGCCCCTGCACCAGCTTGTCGGTCGCGATCCACATGCCGTCCTGACGCTCACCCTCCCGTCGGCCCATCGCCATCGCACGCCCTCCGTGATGCTCCCCCGCCGCCGCCATGTTGTATCATCATCACCCGCGGCCCGGTGGCGCTTTTTTCAACGGGCTGCTAGGCGCCGGCACGGCGGCCCCGCTTGCTGCTACGGGCAGGGGGCGAAGAAGGCGGAGAGGAAGTCGAAGAAGTCCTGCGAGTTGGTGGTGCCGTCGTGGTTGAAGTCGGCGGCGCCGGCGAAGAACGCCGTGAGGAAGTCGAAGAAATCCTGGCTATCGACGGAGCCGCTGCGGTTCCAATCGGCGGGACAGAGCACAGTCAGGCGGGCGGGTTGGGAGGTGACGCTGCCGCACGTGTTGCTGACGACCGCGTCGTAATCGCCCGCGTCGGCGAGCGTGACCGAGTAGACGGTCAGGCTGGGCGTGCCGGAGCCGGAGATGTGCGGACCGTCGGCCAGCGCGACGCCGTCGCGGCGCCATTGGTAGACAAGCGGGACGGTGCCCGCGCCGGCGGCGGAGAACCGGACCAGGTCGCCTGTACGGGCGGTACGGGGCGCGGGGTCGAGCGTGATCCGCGGCGACTGGGCGGTCCACTTGGCCAAGCCGAACGAAGTGTGACCGCCGGCCGTATTCAGGTCGCCGCCGACATACAGAGCGGGGCCGGCGGCCTCGCCGTACGCCGCGGCGAGGGCGAACGGCTGGTACAAGACGCCCGAGCCGAGCGTGGACCAGGCCGAGCCATTCCAACGGGCGATGCCGACTCCGGGTGAGGTGATCAATCCGGCGGCATAAAGAGCGGAGCCGGTGCCGGCGTTGAAAACGGCCAGAGCGTTGATCCCGTTCAGACTGGTGTTGAGCCCATTGCCCAGCGAGGACCAGGTCGAACCGTTCCAGCGCGCGATATTGTTGGCCGAGACTCCGCCGATGGTCCCGAAGGAACCTGCGGCGTACAGGCTTACGCCGGAGCCTGGGTTGTAGACGGCCAGGGCGTTGATCCGCGAAGAGCCGCTGCCGATGCCGGTGCCAACGGCGGACCAGGCGGAGCCGTTCCAACGGGCGATGCCGCGTGGGGCCCCGGACAGGCTGGACATGGTGAACGAGCCCGCGGCGTACAGAAACGGCCCGGACCCGAGACCATCGTCGAAGACGGCCAGCGCGAAGACGATGCCGCCAGTCATGCCGGTCCCCTGGGGTGCCCAGGCCTGACCGTCCCATCTGGCCAGGTTGTTGGCGGGCTGCCCGCCGGCGGCGGTGATCGCGCCGGCGGCGTAGAGAGCGGGGCGGTGCGGGCCGACGCCATCGTCGTCGTAGACGGCCAGCGCATAGACCGCGCCGGCAATGCCGGCGCCGAGGGGGGACCACGCCGAACCGTCCCACTTGGCGATGGAGTTGACGGTGGCGCCGCCGGCAGTGGTGAAGTTGCCGCCGGCAAAGAGAGCGGGGCCGCCGCCCATGCCATCGTCGTAGACCGCCAGCGCCGTGACGAGGGGGATGCAACCGCCGCCCGTGCAGCCGTCCATTCCGGACCCCAGGGGGGACCATTCGGCGCCATCCCATCGCGCGATTCGCCGTGCGCCGATCGGGCCGCCGACGGTGAATATGCCCCCAGCGTACAGCCCCGGGCCGTGCCCCGGCCCGGGCAAGCCGTCGTCGTAGGTAGCCAAGGCGCGGACGCCGGACGTGCCATCGCCGTGTCCAATCGCCGACCATGCCGTGCTGTCCCAGCGGGCGATGCCGGAGGCGCCGACGCGTCCGGCGACAGCGAAATCGCCGCCAGCGAAGAGAGAGGGCCCGTGCCCCGGGCCGGCGATGCCATCATCAAAGACGGCAAGCGAACGCACGCCGCTGGTGCCAAACATGATGTCCTCGAAGCCGTCGCCGACCGGTGACCACGCCGCGCCGTCCCAACGGGCGATGGAGTTTGCCGGGGCGCCGCCGGCGGAGGTGAAGTTTCCCGCGGCGTAAAGGACGGGCGGGTGCGGGCCGGGGCCATCCTCATCGAACACTGCCAGGGCGTTCACATCCGTGCGGCAACCGATGCCCGAACAGCCCGAGATTCCCGCCCCGAGGGTTGACCACGCCACGCCGTTCCACTTGGCGATGCTCGAGGCGGGCGCGCCGCCGGCCGCGGTGAAATCGCCGCCGACGATCAGCACAGAGCCGTCTGGCCCACCGTCGTCGTGGACGATCATGGACAGGACGCCGAAGCCCGGGCCGCTGACCCCCCTTCCCAGCGGCGACCAGACGTGGCCGTCCCACCTTGCAATCCCGTTCACCGGGACTCCGCCGGCGCTGGTGAACGGGCCGGAGGCGTACAGGGCGGGGCCGCCGCCGCGGCGGTCGTCGTAGACGGCCAAGGCGTTGACGCGGGTGTTCATGCCGCCGCCGACGGAGGACCAGTTAGCCCCGTCCCACCTGGCGATATGCCCGACGGGCATGCCGCCCGCGGCCGTGAAGTAGCCGCCGACGTAGAGGGCCGGCCCGGTCCCGTCGTCGTAGACCGCCATGCAACCGACGTTCGGGACGTCAGGGTTGGGGGTGGTCAGACCGGACCCGAGCGCGGACCACGCGGCCCCGTCCCACTTGGCGATCAGGTTGACAGGAACGCCTCCTGCGGCGCCGATGCAGCCGCCGACGAACAAGGCGGGGCCCCCGCCGCGGCCGTCGTCGTAGACCGCCATGGCGTAGGCGCCGGAGCAACCGAAGCTGTCCTGGAGGCCGGATCCGAGAGGGGAGAAGGCGTACCCATCCCAGCGGGCAATGTTGCTGGCCGCCACGCTGCCGGCGGATGAGAAGACACCGCCGACGTAGAGGCAGGGGCCTGGGCCGCGGCGGTCGTCGAAGACGGCTTGAGTGATGACGGCCCCGTTAGCGCCGGGGGGTGCAAAGCCGTCAGCCCAGTTGGGGGAACATTGGGCGTGGGAGGGGGACGGCACGAGAAGGCCGAGGGCGAGGGCGGAGCAGGCGGCGCGGGTGGAGATGTCAAAATGGGGAAGAACGGGCATCGGGAGTCTCCTGACGTGGCCGATTGGCGGCCAGCCACCCATCGGTACGTCAGGAGCGGAGCGATCCTGCACGCGGCTCACGCCGGACCGCGCCGCGGGACGCCAGCGCAAGGGCGAATTCACGGCGCCAAGCCAACGGGGTTGGAGCCGGGAAGGCGAGCGTTTGGGGGTACGGTCAGCGGCGCTTGGGTTGCTGTTGCTGTGGCTTGGGGACAGGGCGGCCCTCCAGACGCGCCTGGAGCGCCTCGAGCGCGGCCACGACCTGCGGGCTGTTGTCTTCCTGCGCCTTGTCGATCATGCAATCGAACAGGTCCTGGCGGTACTGGGCCTGGTTGACGTGCCCGCTGGAGTAGCGCCCTCCGGAGACGTACGAGCCCGAGAAGACCTCATCGTGGGCGTAGTCGGCCAGGAAGTCGTAGTACTCACTCGCTTTGCCGTAGCCCTCGGCCTGGGCGACGAGTCTGTGAGCCATGGCCCGCTGGTCGGCGTCGGCGCTGGAGTAGTTGCAGAACTTCAGGCTCCCGACGCCAACGAGGACGATGACACCGAGGATGAGGCGGATCTTGAGGTAATCGGACATTGGGGGCTCCTGGGGTGGTGGCGAAAATGTCGCGGCCCAAGATACCGGAACGTCCGGCGAATGCAAGGGGAAATACGAGAGAACAACCACCACAGATCTGTGGGTGTCGGGGGGGGGGTAGGGGGCGTCTCGCTGGGCCCTGACTGGGCCGGATCGCC
>JBGPGM010000324.1:0-3811 GCA_041483855.1 Phycisphaerae bacterium
GCCGACCGCCGCCAGGGTGGCGACCCCCAGAAAGACCAGCGCACCAACCCACGGCTTGCCCGTCAGAACGATCATCGCGTTGATCGCCGTCACCTTGCTGGCCGCGGGGTCCACCAGCAGCATGAGCCCCCACCACAAGTGCAAGCAGATGCAGTACCAGATGACCCACGAGGTCCGCGCCTTGTGCACTGCCTGCGCCACCTCACACCTCGCCCGCTGACGACCGCCTCACCCATCGACCGTACCCACCCCTATCTCCTCGGCACCGCGCACCGACGACCTCCGGGGCCGCGCCTCTCCGCCTGCCACGGTACCGTCAACCCTGCGCCGTGCAAGAGGAGTTTTCACGAACGCCGGTTACCGCCCGATCCGCCGGCGCACGGCTGAGTCGGGCCCCGCTTCCGGGGACGCGCCCCGGCGCGCCGCGACCGCACTTGGCCGCGCGGCCTTGCTCGCCCGCCGTTCGGTGCGGACCCGGGCGATCATGCGGCGCACCGCCGCCAAGAGAATGTTGGGGTCGGTATCGTAGAGGCCCGCCGCCAGCCGCTGGCGCGCTCGGGCGACCACCTCGGGACGCAATCCGTCCGCCTCACCCTCTCGGCCGCTCTTGTTCCGCTTGGCGGTCCGTGGCGCTTCCTGCCCGCCGCGTGAGCGTCCAGGAGAGCGAGCCTCGGTCTTCAGGCCCTGCCAACCCGACGGGGATCGGGGGTTTGATGCCCGCTCTCTTCCCACGCTTCGAACTGCCATGACTGAGTCCTTTCCCTGCCAGCCCTCGCGTACGGTTCCGGCCGCCGGCCCGGGGCACGCGCCCGCCGCAGCAGCAAGGGTAGCGGCAGGTCCAAAAACAAGAAAAGCACGTCGGGCGCTTCCCGCGTGGCGTCTAGGCCAAGCACATCGTCGGCGGTCACGGCCGACATTATCGGGCCTCCATCCTCTCGGCAAGGTTCCCTAGAGAACTTGAGCGGAGCCAGGACAAACAGGAAATCCACCCCTCCCATCCACCCCGAAATGGCTATCCCACTGTCCCAGCCGTTATGCGAACAGGCACATACGTCCGCCGGACGCGGCTCTCGAACTCCTCGGGGTACTTGTTCATGATCGTGCGGATCGCCCAGTTGTTGCCGTCGGCCAGGCCGCAGATCGTCGTCCCCGGCATCGCGCCCATGCTCGTGGCGATCTCCAGGGCCAAGTCCAGGTCCTTGCTCCGGGCGTTCCCTTCCTCGATGCGGGTGAGCAACTGGTAGAGCCAGCCGCTGCCCTCGCGGCAGGGCGTGCACTGGCCGCAGGACTCGTGCTTGAAGAACCGGGCGATGTTGCGGGCGACGGCGACCATGTCCGTGTCCTCGTCGAACACGGTCGGGCAGGCGGTGCCCAGGCCCAGGACGTTGTAGCGGCGGCCGATGTCGAAATCGAGTTCGGCGTCGAACTGATCCGGGCCCAGGATGCCCATGGAAACGCCGCCGGCGATGGCGCCCTTGTACCGCTTGCCGCCGCGCATCCCCTGGCAGTGGTCCTCGACGAGCGTGCTCAGCGGGATCCCCAGGTCGCACTCGTACACGCCGGGGCGGTTGACGTGCCCGCTGACGCCCATGAGTTTCGTGCCGTACGACGCCGGCGCGCCCTTGAACGACGACTCGCACCCCATCGTTGCGAACCACGCCGCCCCGTGCTCGATGATGCTCGGCACGTGCGCCAGCGTCTCGACGTTGTTGATGACCGTCGGCCGCCCGAAGAGACCCTTGATCGCCGGGAAGGGAGGCTTGTTGCGCGGCCAGCCGCGCTTGCCCTCCAGCGATTCGAGCAGGCCCGTCTCCTCCCCGCAGATGTACGCCCCGGCGCCGCGGTGGAGGTAGCAGTCGACCTTCCAGGGCATGTCCCGATTCCTGGTCGCGGCCCCGTCGAGCAGCCCCGTGCCGCCGAAGACGGCGCGGGCGTACGCCTCGCGGATCGCGTTCTCCATCACGCGGGCCTGGAGGTGGTACTCGCCGCGGATGTAGAAGTACGCCGTCTGGACGCGGCAGGCGTAGCAGCAGATGGCGATGCCTTCGAGGACCAGGTGGGGGTCGAAGTCCATGAGCAACCGGTCCTTGAAGGTGCCGGGCTCGGACTCGTCGGCGTTGATTGCCAGGTAGCGGACGCCGCCGTCGCCGCTGGCGTCGGGCTTGGGCAGGAAGGTCCACTTGAGGCCGCAGGGGAAGCCGGCCCCGCCGCGCCCGCGCAGTTGCGACTTCTTGACCTCGTCGGTGACCTGCTCGGGGGTCATGGCCAGGGCCTTGCGCAGGCCGACGTAGCCGCCGGTCTTGACGTAATCGTCGTAGGAGACGACGTGCCGGTCCTTGGGATCGCCGAAGGGATGGCAGGGGATCCGCTGGGTGAGGATGGGCGTGGTCATTCGCGGGGTGAAGGGCACGGCGTGGGCCTCGCTGTGGCGTCGGGGTCGGGAGGGGCGGATTCTAGCGGCGGGCGATGATCAACGCCCCCGGGGTCACGCTGATGCGATCGTCGGCCGGCTGCGCACCGTTCGCGGGGGGAATCCGTGCGAAAGACAAATCGGGCTTCGATCCTGAAACGCGGAGCCGATAGGGACCAGGATTCGGCATCACAACCAAGTAGTTGAATTCGCCGAACGCCTCCGGGCCCGCGGGCTCGACGACGATGCGCAGAGGCCCGTCGCCGCTGTACATGTCCAGAGGAACCCAGGCGCGGCCCCAGACCTCGCGCTTCAGCGTGACACCTGGGGCGAGTGCAAAGCAGACTGCGCCGTCCGGCCTGAGTCCGCCAAAGCGGCCGGTGATCAGCAAGGGCGTGTCCGTCGCGTTCTCCACCTCCAGCGCGGCGTGCGGTGCGCAGCCCGCCACGACAGCCGCGAGCGAGAGCAGCCCAGCAGCCCCAATGACGCGCGATCGGAACCGTGCCGTCGTTGGTGATCCAGCCATCGGACCTGCTCCTGCGGCGCCGGTGCGGCGCCGCGTCCGTGTCGCAGTCTATCGCCCGGGGGCCAACCGGTGGCTTGTGCTCCCGGCTCGTTGACGGAACCACGGATGCCCACGAAAAAGGCCCGCGCCTGGGGCAGCGCGGGCCTTGGACGAAATCGGCGTCAGACCGCCGTCAACGGATCAGCACCCCGCCGGCGGGTGCAGGAAGCACTCGATGAACCCCATCAGGTCGGCCGAGTCCGTGACCCCGTCGCCGTTGAAGTCGGCGTGCCCCGCGAAGAAGTCGCGCACGAAGAGGTCGAAGTCCTCACGGTTGACCACGCCGTCGCCGTTCCAGTCGCACGGGCAGCCGCTGTGGCACTTGGCGTTCGGGCACGCCGTGCCGTCGCCGACGTACGAGCCGTTGCGCTCCTGGCACTGCGCCCGCGTCAGGCGCACGCACAACCCGCCGGGCAGGCAGCAGGCCCCCATCGGCGGTGGGCACTGCACCGTCGAGCATGGCACGTTGTTGCCCCGGTAGAACCCGTGCTGGTCGGCGCAGTCACGGAAACTGAGCACCTGGCACGTCCCGTCCGGAAGGCAGCAGGCGCCGGTGGGGGGCGGGCAATCCGCGGCCGCGCAGGCCACCCCGTCGCCGCGGTAGGTGCCGTGGTGTTCGGTGCACAGCGCCTGGGTGGTGACGATGCAGAACCCGTTGAGCAGGCAGCAGGCGCCCGTCGGGCCCGGGGGCGGGCAAGTGTCGGCGCCGCAGGTCGTGCCGTCGCCGTGGTACATCCCGCCCACGAAGGTGCAGCGGGCCTGGGAGATGACCACGCATCGGCCGTCGGGCAGGCAGCAGGCGCCGACCGGCGGCGGCGGGCAGACCGTCGGCGAGC
>JBGPGM010000325.1:0-3806 GCA_041483855.1 Phycisphaerae bacterium
CGGAAGGGGAGGTGGCCGTCGCCCCGTGGCGCGCCGCGGCACGGCGGCGTCGGCCGGCCAAGAATCGGCTGCACAACCGGTTGGGGTGAGCGGGGCCGTTGTGTGCATGGAGTTCGACAATGGGTCGATCGGGTCGAGCCGGGAATGACAAGATCAAGCGAGGCCGAAAGGGCGTGCCCGCATGGGCGTTCGCGGCAGGGACAGTGCTGCTGGCCGTCAGCGTCGGTGCTTCGGTCATGCTGGCGCTGGAGCACATTGTGGGCCTGAGTCTGCCCGGCTGCGGCCCGGGGAGCGGGTGTGAGCAAGCGGCAAGGAGCGTCTGGGGCAAGGTGCCCGGCCTGGGTTGGCCCGTCTCATTCGTGGGGTTGGCCTATTTCACATCGATCCTGGCGGCCTGGGTCGGCGCGTGGACCAAGGGCTGGGACCTCGGCGGCGTACCGCGATGGGTGGCGCGCCTCGGCGCAGCGGCCTCGCTGGGGTTCGTCGCCGTCATGCTCGTGCACATGGACAAGTGGTTCTGCCCGTACTGCCTGGCGGCGCACGCGGGGAACCTGGGGTTCGTCGTCGTGTTTGAGAGCGCCTTGGCGGGCGTGCCGGCGCGAACGGGCGTCGGGGAGCGCGGAGCGCGGCGACAAGCCATCGTGACCGGCGTGCTCGTCTTCGGCGCGATCACGGGCGCGCTGACCGTGCCCGAGATCAACGCCCGCACCGCGGCCGACCAGGAACGGCTGGCCGCGCAGCGGCAGATCGAGAGGGAGGCAGCCGACCGCAAGACCACGCCGGCGCCCGCGATCGCCGTCGAGTTCACCGGCCGGTACCGGATGGGCCCCGACCCGGCCGCGCTGCGGATCGTGATGCTCACCGACTACCAGTGTGGCGACTGCAAGAGGGTGGAGGCCGAGATCATGGGCGTGCTGGAAGCGCACCGGGACAAGGTCTCGCTGTCGATCAAGCACTTCCCGATGTGCACGGACTGCAACAGGTACTCCGGGCCTACGCTGCACACCAACGCGTGCTGGGCGGCCCGCGCGGCCGAGACGGCGGGCATTCTCCAGGGCAACGACGGCTTCTGGCGGATGCACCGGTGGTTGCTCGACCGGGGCGGCTCGTTCACGAACCCGGAGCTGCAAGCCGGCCTGCCGGCGCTGGGCTTCGACACGGCGAAGTTCGAGGCCGTCATGAACAGCGAGCGGACGCTGTCGCTCGTGCTGGCGGACGTGGCGGAGGGCGCCGACCTTGGCCTGCACTCCACGCCGATGGTCTTCATCAACGGCGTGGAGTTGCGGGGCTGGCAGACCGCCGGCGCGGTGGTCAAGACCGTCGAGGCGGTGCTGGCGACCAATCCTGCGCCCGCCGCGGCAACGGCGGACAAGCCGCCGAAAGCGTCGGAGAAGTTCGTCGCCGACTGGCGCGAGCAGACAGTCTGGGGGCTCCCGGACGATGAGCGTTCCTGGAGCATGGGCGCGCCCGAAGGGGCCGCGGTCGAGGTCGTCCTCTGGGGCGACTACCAGGAGCCGTATACCGCGCAGGCCGACCAGCAGGTCCGTGATTCTGTCAAGCGTCGCGGCGGGGCGAGCGGCAACGTGCGCTACACGTTTCGCCACTTCCCCGTGGACAAGCAGTGCAACCCCGACCCCAAGATCACCGTGACGATTCACGCGCAGGCGTGCCTGGCGTCGCGAGCGGCCGAGGCGGCTGGATCGCTCGCGGGCAACGAGGGATACTGGAAGATGCATGAATGGCTGATGACCCACCAGCCGGGCTTGACGCTGGACGCGATCCGCCAAGCCGCCAAGGGGATGGGAATCCAGGACGATGCGCTGGTCGCGGTGATGGACAGCGGCGAGGTGACGCGCGCTATCGAGGAGGATTGCCGGGCCGGCCAGTCGGTCGGGCTGACGAGCATCCCACTGGTCTATATCAACCGCAAAGTGGTGCCGCGGCCGCTGCGCGAGGGAGACGACGTGCTGGCGCGGATCATCGACGAGGCGGCGTCGGCGTCGAGGCGCAAGTAGGACGTGCCGCGGACGCGGGAAGGAACTGAGGGTATGTCCCGTGCATGATGCCGAACGTAAGCCAATCAGAGGATCGAGACCAAGTTGGAGGGCGAAAAAGGGTTGCTTTCGGATCAGCGCGGGCTCAAACTGCGAACAGAATGCTTTCGTGTTTGGCGGCCTCATCGGTGGCCGGGGTCAGGTTCACGCCATCCGGCGTGCCTCCCGGTTCGGGGCCGGCCCATGGGTACCTTGTGGCGGCTTGGACGCGTTTTGTTGAGCGCGCAAACAATCGGAGAAGCGAGGATGCTGCGAAGACAAAGCGTGGTGTGGCCGTTGTTGTTCGTGCTGGCGGCGAGCCCTTGCCTGATGGGACAGGCGCCCGGGCCCGCGCCGGAGCGCGTGCGGTACGACGGGCAGATGGTCGTGCGGGCCCAGATCAGGTCCCAGCGCGATCTGCTAACGATGCTGGCGCTGAGCCCGGACCCGTGGGCCGACGCGGTCGGGGTGGGCGGCGCGGCGGACTTCCGCGTGGGTCCCGAGGCGTTGGCCGCCATGGACGAGGCCGGCATCTGCTACCAGGTCCTCATCGCGGACGTTCAGAAGGCGATCGACGCAGAGCGGGCGCACATCGACGAGACCAACGCCAACCCGGAGCGCGGGCTCAGTTGGTTCGCCGACTACAAGGACATCAACCAGATCAGCGCGTACGTGGACACGCTGGTGGGCGCGGCCCCGGCGCTGGCCAGCCGTTTCACGCTGACGCCGCAGTCGATCGAGAGCCGGACGACGTTCGGGATCCGGATCACGAGCACCGTGGGCTCGAACAAGCCGCTGGTAGTGTTCACCGGCTTGCAGCACGCGCGGGAGTGGGTAACGGGGATGACGGCCATGTACATCGCCGACCGGCTGGTGCGCACGTACGGGACCGACCCGGCGATCACGGCGCTGCTGGACCAGTACGACTTCCGCATCGTCCCCGTTTCGAATCCCGACGGGTACGTCTATACCTGGAACACCAACCGTCTCTGGCGCAAGAACCGGCGCCTCAACAGCGGAGGCAGTTACGGTGTGGACCTGAACCGCAACTGGGGGTACCAGTGGGGCAACCTGAACGGCTCCAGCGGCGTGCAGAGCAGCGAGACCTACCGCGGGACCGCGGCCTTCTCCGAGCCCGAGACCCAGGCCCTGCGGGACATGTTCCTGACCAGCAGCCGCGTGGTGCTGCATGTGGACATCCACAGTTACGGCCAGCTGGTTCTCTCTCCCTGGGGGTACACCATCAACCTGCCGCCGGACGCGGCCCTGTTCGCCAGCCTGGACTCGGGCATCGCGTCGGCGATCCTGGCAGTCCACAACACGACGTATACCGCCGGCCCGACGTACACGACGATCTACCCCGCCAACGGGATCGCGCAGGACTGGGCGTACGGGGCGCGCGGGATCCTCGGCTGGGGCATCGAGTGCCGCGATACGGGCGCGAACGGCTTCGTGCTGCCGGCCGCCCAGATCATCCCCAACGCCGAGGAGGTGTGGGCGGGCATCGAGTGGACGGCCCAGTGGATCCGGGCGCACCCGATCCGCTTCACCTTCCCCAACGGCATCCCCACGACCGTGCCGGCGAACACGCCGACCATCGTCACCGCGCAGATCCAGCGGAACTACGACGACATCGCCGCCGGGTCGACTCAGTTGTACTGGCGCAACGGCGCCTCCGGGCCGTTCACCGCGTCGGCGATGACGCCGCTCTCGGGCGAGCAGTACCAGGGCACTCTCCCGCCCATCCCGTGCGGCACGCTTCAGTATTACATC
>JBGPGM010000326.1:0-3800 GCA_041483855.1 Phycisphaerae bacterium
CTTTGTCAGCGGCTGGGCGCTGTGGGACCATGGGAGGCTGATCGCGACGGTGGCCGCGCCGTCCCTGGCCGTCGGTCTGTCGTGGGCGGGGGTGTTGATGCACCGGCTGTTCGTCGAGCAGCGGACCCGTCGGCGGACGGAGGAACGGTTCCGGTCCTACGTCTCGCCGGCGGTCGTCGAGATCCTCGTCAACAACCCGTCGCTCTCGTCGATGGCCGCCCAGGAGCGAGAACTGACCGTGATGTTCACTGACCTGGCGGGGTTCACCACCACCGCCGAACGTCTGGGATCCGTCAGGACGGCCCAACTCCTAGGCACGTACTTCGGGGCGATGACCCGGATCCTGCAGTCGCACGCGGCCACGCTCGACAAGTACCTCGGCGACGGCATCATGGCGTTCTGGGGCGCGCCGCTGGCGGACGCGGGGCACGCCGAGCACGCCTGCCGCGCAGCCCTGGAGATGCTCGGAACGCTGGACCGGATGAACGAGGCGGGCGCGTTCAGCGATGGCGGCCCGCTGGGCATGCGGATCGGGTTGGCGGCGGGGGAACTGATGGTCGGCGACTTCGGCAATCCTCCGCGGAACTCGTCGTACACCGTGCTGGGCGACCCGTCGAACCTGGCCGCACGCCTCGAATCGGCCAACCGGTTCTTTGGAACCCGGATCCTGGCTTCGGGGCGGGTGCGTGAGCTGGCCGACCCCGGGGCGGCGGCGGGGGCCCCGCGCTCGGGGCATGCCTTCCTCTGGCGGCCGATCGGACGGGTGGTGGTCAAGGGGAAGGTGGCCTACGCCGAGGTATACGAGCTGCTCGGGGTCGGTGAGGGGGCGGATGGCCGGGGGGCCCGCAACGCGAGCGAAAGAGAGGCCGCGCTGCTGCATCCGCCGGCGGGTGGCGGCCGTACGGAGGAATGGATCGCCCTCACGGAGCAAGCAATCGGGGCGTATGTCGCCGGCGATTTTGACCTGGCTGTACGCCTGCTGGACCGCCTGACCGGCGAGTTCGGGGACACCAAGCTGGCCGAGGTGTACCGGGCGTCGATGGACGCCTGGCGGGCGCGCCCGGACGGGTTGCGTCCAGGCGTGTTCGACGGGACGGTCTGGTTGGGCGAGAAGTGAGCGGGGCGCGGCTTGGGGGCGGCCTGTAGCCGCGGCCGTCCGGTGAGCGGGCTCCGTGCCGCGCTTGGCCGATCCGAAACCTGAGGTATATGCTGATCTTCCAGAGGCTTCGTCCCACATCGAGAGCTGAGTCATGGATAGCCGCATGAATCGTCGAAGTCCGTTTTGGAATGGTGTGCTGGCTGGCGCCGGCGCGGTCTGCGTGTCGCCAGCGCTGATGGCCGAGCCGGGCCAACCGCCCGCCGACGCCGGCGCGGCGCCGGCGCGGGCGGTTGTCACGAAGATGCCGATCGTGATCGAGGAGGTCCAGGGGACCGTCTCGTACCGCCAGTCCGAGGACGGCAGGTGGACGCCCGCCAAGAAGGGAGTGGTGCTCCAGGAAGGGGCCGAGTTCCAGACCAGCATCGGCAGCAACGTTCGCATCCGCGTAGGTGCGGCCCAAGTCTTCGTGATCGACCGTCTCGGGCGAGTCAAGGTCGCCAAGGCGATCAACGACTCCAAGGCCGAGGTCACGCGGATCAACGTCGATTATGGGCGCATCACCTTCGACGTGAACTCCACGAACTTCGCCAACGACGTGCAGATCCAGGCGCCGGACATGACGCTGGCGGTCAAGGGCACGTCGGGCGGGGTGGAGGCGTCGCCCGGGTTCCCGACGGCGGCGTTCGGGGCCGTAGCCAACAAGGGGCGCATCGAGGTTGCCTTCGCCGACGGCGCCCGGCCCACGCTCAACCGCAACGAGAAGATCGATTCCAAGAAGTCTGACCCCGCGGCCAACCAGTCGGACAAGTCCTTCGTCGATACGTCCAACGCCAGCGCCAGGGACACGGACGAGACGTACGTCGTCGAGCGGTCGATCGGCGGCGGCGAGCCGGTCGGCTCGACGCTGGGGACGAAGGCGGCGCCGAACCAGGTCGTCAAGTCCACGGGCATGCTCGATCACCTGCCCACTGGCCGGAACCCGACGGGACGGTGACCGGCGCCTCGCCCGCGTCGGGACCGTTGCACGTCGATCAGGACAGGGCGTGGGCCCGGGCGCCGGCGCGTGCGCGCCGGGTTGACTTGCCATCGCCCCTACACTTGACTTGCCCACCTATGGCCGCTCCTTCCCCCGGCTCCGACATCATCCTGCCCGAAGTCAGCATGCACCTGTACCGGCCCAGCGAGCCGGTGGCGTGCAAGATCCACCGCAACGAGAGCTGCGCGGCCCGCAAGGCGGCCGGGTTCGTCCGGCACGTCGAGTTCGACGTCAGCGGCACCGACTTCGTGGGGCGGTGCATCCCTGGCCAGTCGCTGGGGGTCATCCCCCCAGGGAACGACGACAAGGGCCGCCCGCACAAGGTCCGCCTGTATTCGCTCGCGTCGCCGACCCGCGGCGAGGAAATGGGCCAGCACATCCTGTCCACGACGGTCAAGCGGACGATCGACGAGCACTGGGACACGCACCGGCTGTTCCTGGGCGTGGCGTCCAACTTCCTGTGCGATAGCCGGCCCGGCGACACCGTTATGCTCAGCGGGCCCAACGGCAAGCGGTTCGTCCTGCCCGTCCGCAGGCAGGACCACGACTACGTCTTCTTTGCCACGGGCACGGGGATCGCCCCGTTCCGCGGCATGCTCATCGACCTGCTGGAGGCGAATGTCCCCAGCCGGGTCGTGCTGATCATGGGTGCGCCGTACGTGACGGACCTGCTCTACCACGACTTCTTCCTGCGCAAACAGGCGGAGCACCCGAACTTCACGTACCTGACGGCGATCAGCCGCGAGCGCCAGCACGACGGGCACGATCGGCTCTACGTGCAGGACCGCATCCGCACCGACCCGGAGGTGCTGGCCCCCCTGCTGACCAGCGAGCGGACGCTGATCTACATCTGCGGCGTGGCGGGGATGGAGCTGGGGATCTTCCAGGCGCTGGCGCTGGAGCTGACGGGTGAGTCGCTGGAGCAGTACCTGCGCGTGGAGACGGAGGCGCTGGGGCACATCCGCGAGTGGACGCGCTCGATGGTGAACAAGCAGGTCCGCCCGACGCGCCGGGTGTTCATGGAGGTGTACTCGTAGCCCCTGGCCGTCGACGGTTGCGGCCCTCGGCTGAGCAGGAGAACTCATGAGCACGAAGTCTTCGGGCGCCCCGGGCATCGCCGCTCGGCTGCGTCCGTTCGGGACGACGATCTTCACGGAGATGACGCTGCTGGCGCAGAAGCACGGGGCGGTGAACCTGGCGCAGGGGTTCCCCGACTTCGACGGCCCGGCGTTCATCAAGGACGCCGCGATCCGCGCCATCCTCGACGGCCAGAACCAGTACGCCCGCATGTACGGCATCCCGGCGCTAAACCAGGCGATCGCGGCGTCGTGGCAGGTCCGGACGGGCCAGGCGATCGACCCTGAGACGCAGGTGACGGTGACCAGCGGCTGCACGGAGGCGATCGCCGGCGCGCTGCTGGGTCTGGTCAACCCCGGCGATGAGGTCATCCTCTTCGAGCCGTACTACGACTCGTACCGGGCGTGCGTGGCGATGGCCGGGGCCGTGCCCAGGTTCGTGACGCTGCGCCGGCCGGAGCCGGCGTCGAACGCGGACGGCGGCGGTGCAGCGTCGGGCCAGTTCTGGTTCGACGGCGCGGAACTGGAACGGGCGTTCACCAGCCGCACCCGCGCGGTGCTGATCAACACGCCGAACAATCCCACCGGC
>JBGPGM010000327.1:0-3758 GCA_041483855.1 Phycisphaerae bacterium
ACACTACCCCCGCACGCCCGCGCCGCGCCTTCCGCGCCCCGCGCCGCGTCGCTCAGGGGGGACGCCAATGCCATCCACCGCTCTCGCGCGCCCTCTCAGACCCTCCGCGCGCGTACCAACCTCTCGCTCCGCCACTCTGCCACCTCCCCGCCTTCCGACACCTCGACACCTGTCCATGAGGTGGCCAACCCCGCATTCCCAAAACCCCTCTGGCGCTATCAAAAACCGTGAGGGGGCCAAGGGGGCCATGAGGTGGCCAACGTTTTCTGCATTCGCGCCCCACCCCCTCCCCAAGACCGCCAGCCATCCACCCATAGACCGCCAACCGAAAACCCCCCTGGCGCTGTCAAAAACCCAAAGGCCGCCATAGACCGCCATAGACCGCCAACGTTTTTCTGCATTTCCCCCCTCCGCACCACAACAACGCCACATCGACCACCCGCGCGCGCACAAATCCGCCCCTCCTCCGTGTTCTCCGTGTTCTCCGCGGTGAACTCTTCCGGGGATCAGGAGCACCCCGCAAAGAACGCCGTCAGGAAATCAAAGAAGTCCTGCGAGTTCGTCACCCCGTCATGATTATAATCCGCGCTCCCCGCGAAGAACGACGTTAGAAAATCGAAAAAGTCCTGGCTGTTCACCACCCCGTCGTGGTTCCAATCCGCCGACGCCGCGGCCCACTTGGCCACGCACCTGGAGTCCCTCCCCCCCGCCGTATCAAACACGCCCCCCGCCCACAGCACCGGCCGGCCACCCTCCTGAAACGCCGCCAGCGAGAACACCCACGGCAACGTCCCCGCGATGCCCCCGCCCAGCGCTGTGAACGCCTGCCCGTCCCAGCGCGCGATCGAGTTGGCCGCCACCCCGCCCGCGTTGTAGAACTCCCCGCCCACGTACAAAGCCTCCCCGTTCCCTCCCCCGTCGTCGAAGACCTGTAGGGCGCGCACGAACGGCGCCTCCGGCGGGTTCGTCCCCCCGACCCCGCCCGCCAGCGACGACCAGTTCGACGTGTCCCACTTGGCGATGTGGTTCACGGTAACGCCCCCCGCGTGGTTGAAGTACCCCGCCGCGTAGAGGTACGCCGGGTGCGGCCCGGGCCCGTCGTCATCGAAGCCCGCCAGCGCGACGACGTGGCTGTCCATGCCGATCCCCAGCGGGAACCAGTTCTGGCCGTCCCAGCGCGCGATGAAGTTCCCCGGGCTGCTGAACATCCCCCCGGCATATAGCTCTCCCTGGAAGGGCATCAGCACGTCGATCTCGGAGTTCATCGGGTTGGCGACCGCCGACCACGCCGACCCGTTCCAGCGGGCCAGCCGCGGCACGGGGTTCCCGCCCGAGAAGGCGAAACTGCCGCCCGCGTACAGCCTCTCGCCCGTCCCGTCGTTGAACACCGTCAGCGCGAGCACCAGGCCGCCGCTCAACCCCTGCCCCACCGGCGACCACGACGTACCATTCCACTTGGCGATGTGGATCGCGCTCACCCCGCCCGCGAAGAAGAAGTCGCCGGCCGCGTACAGCTCCGGCAGGTGCGGGTCGGCGCCGTCGTCGTCGAAGACCGCGATCGCGACGACGTTGGCCCCGTTAATCCCCACACCCAGGGGCGCCCAGCCCGTGCCCGTCCACTTGGCGATGTGGTTGACGGTCACGCCCCCGGCGGTGGAGAACCAACCTCCGACGTACAGCGCCGGCGGGTGCGGCCCGGGGCCGTCGTCGTCGTAGACCGCCCACGACAGCGGCGCATCGTTCATCCCGTTGGCGGCACTGCCGAACCCGGCGACCCAGTCGAAGGGGCACTGGGCGTGCGCCTGTCCGACCGCGAGGCCGATGAGTGCCGCCAGCGCCGCACGCAAGATCGCACGCTCCATGTCAGGGCTCCTGCCAAGCCGCCCCCGTTGCAACCACCCGCCTTGCTGGAGTTCCGACCGTACCACGACACCAACGCCAATGCAACGGAATTCCGGGCCCGCTCGTCCGTTTCCGCGCCGTGCCGCGCCCGGCATCACGAAAGGCGTCACTTCCGCCCCACCATCCGGTACACTCTCCAGTGCCGCATCCGCGGCAAGGAGCCTCCCATGTTGACCACCCTCCGCCTCGTCCTGGTCGGCGCCCTGGCGATCTGCGTCAGCGCCGCGCGCACCGCGGCCCAACCGCTGCCCACGGATCCCTCCCTCGTCACCGGCGAACTCGACAACGGCCTCAAGTACATCGTCTGCAAGCACGCCAAACCCACCGATCGGGCCGCCATGTGGCTGCACATGAGCACCGGGTCGCTCAACGAGACCGACCGGCAGCGCGGCCTGGCCCACTACCTGGAGCACATGGCCTTCAACGGATCGGAGAACTTCCCGCCCGGCTCCGTTGTCCCCTTCTTCCAGTCCCTCGGCATGACCTTCGGGCGCGACCAGAACGCCTTCACCAACACCGAGCAGACGACCTTCCAGCTGGCCCTCCCCGACGCCACGCCCGAGACCCTCGCCAAGGGCATGACCTTCTTCTCCGACATCCTCTTCCGCCTCTCCCTCACCCCCGTGGAGATCGACGCCGAGCGACAGATCATCCAGGAAGAACGCCGGCGCGGCCTCTCCGGCCGCCAGCGAACCTCGTTCTACGTCACCGAGCACATCGCCCCCGGCTCCCTCTACGGCCAGCGGATCACGATCGGCACCGAGGAGACCATCAACGGCGTCGTCCAGGCCAATTTCCGCGACTACTACGGCAAGTGGTACACCGCCTCCAACGCCACCCTCATCGTCGTCGCCGATACCGACCCCGGCGCGGTCGTCAAGGTCATCAAGGACAAGTTCGCCGCGGCCCCGAAGCGCGACCGCCCCACCCCGCAGGCCCTCAACGTCAAGGCGTACGACAAGTCCTTCGCGATCGTCGCCAGCGACCCCGAGGTCCGCGCCGAGGAGGTCCGGATCACGCGCCTCGAGCCCGCTCGCCCGGCCGTGACGACGGTGCCGCGTTTCCGTGCCGAACTGGTCGCGCGACTGGGCGACCTGGCGATGAACCGCCGCCTGGAGGACAAGACCTCGCGCGGCGGTACGAGCCTGCTCGGCGCGCGCGTCTCGCTCCGCAACGAAGCCGGCGCGATCTACACGGCCGACGCGGTCGGCTCGGCCGCCCCGGGCAAGTGGAAGCCGGCGCTGGAGGAATTGGCCCTGGAACTCCAGCGGGCTCGCGCCTTCGGCTTCACCGCCCGCGAGATCAACGACGCCAAGAAGGAGGTCCTCTCCGGCGCGGAGCGCGCCGTCGAGACCGAAGCCACCGCCCCGGCCCAGGCCGTCATTGGGCGCATTAACGGCGGCGTGGCCTCCGGCGACACCCTCATGGCCCCCCAGCAGCGGCTCACCCTGCTCAAGCAGGTCCTCCCCACCATCACGCCCGAAGAAACCGCCAAGCGCTTCGCCGATGAGTTCGACCCCAAGTCCGTGGCGTTTATCGCGGTCCTCCCATCCGGCGCCAACGTCCCCACGGAGGCGCAGCTCGTCGAAATCGGCGTCAAGGCCCTGGCGGTGACGCCCACGCAGGAGACCGAGACCGTCCACGCCACGCAGTTGATGGGCACCCTCCCGATTCCGGGTACGGTGACCGAAGGCGCCGAGCACGCCGCCAGCCACGTCTGGTCCGGCTGGCTCAGCAACAACGCCCGCGTCCACTACCGCTTCATGGATGAACGCAAGAGCCAGGTCACCATCAACATCTCCCTGATCGGCGGCGAACTCCTCGAAACCGCCAACAATCGCGGCATCACCCAGGCC
>JBGPGM010000328.1:0-3740 GCA_041483855.1 Phycisphaerae bacterium
GATCCCCCTGGGCTTGAGCGCCGCGATCTCGTCGGCACTGGCGGACGGGGCCACCAGCAGGCTGAACGCGCCCGCCTCGCGCACGCGTCGGGCGATGAGTTGGGCGGTCTGCGAGCCGAAGTCCACGATCACGACGACCTCGTCGTGGGGGAGCGCACGCGAAGGAGCGGCGGCGACTTCCGAGCGTGCGCCGGGCGCGGGGCTGGGTGGGTATGTGGCGGGCGGAGTCGTCATCCGTCAACTGTAGCGTTGACGAGCCGGCGGAATCCGCACGCATGCTCGATGGCTCCCGCGGAGCGCGCCCGACCCCTGTCTCGTCGAGCCGCTGGGCACCTTGGATCACGCCAACGCCCGCGCGGAGGGACCCGAACGGGGGGGCGATGGTGGGCCGGGGCGTGGTCTTGTCTGGCGTGGGCAGCGCCGTATACTTCTCGTCTTACGCCGTGATCGGCGGCGTGTGCCGGGGTCCGTGGCAGGCACGGGCGGGGCACGGAGATTCATACCACAGTCGTTCGGGTAGGGAAAGGCCCGCCGGGCGACGCCGCACCGAAGCGCCCTTGGGCACGGTGGCGGGCGCAAGATGGTCTTGGGCGTTGGTCCAGGGTTCGTCGAGCGTCGGCCCGATCCGCCGCGTGCCGGTGTCGCTGCACGAAGGAAGTGTTCCATGGCCATGCCCACCAACACCGCCGCTCGCCCCATCCAGGGCGCGCCCAGCACCCTCCCGGCCGCGGGCGGGTCGCTGGTGCAGGACCTGATCGAGGCGGGGATCCACTTCGGCCAGCGGGCCAGCGGGTGGAATCCGAAGATGGCCCCGTATATCTACGGGAAGCGCAACGGCATCCACATCATCGATATCCGGGAAACGATCAAGGGCCTGCTGCTGGCCAAGCGGTTCATCTCCAAAGTGGTGGCCGAGGGCAAGGACATCTGCTTCGTGGGGACGAAGCGCCAGGCCCGGTCGGTCATCGAGCAGCGTGTCGCCGACGTGAAGATGCACTGGGTGACGGAGCGCTGGCTGGGCGGGACGCTGACGAACTTTCGCACCATCCGCCTGCGGCTCAAGCGCCTCGAGGAACTCGAGGCGATCGAGCGGACGGACAACTTCGCCTCGTATTCCAAGAAGATGGAGAGCCAGTTGCGCCGCGAGAAGAACAAGATCTTCCGCAACCTGAGCGGCATCCGGAGCATGGACAAGCTGCCCGGGGCGATGGTGGTGATCGACGTCAAGCACGAGGAGACGGCTCTGCGCGAGGCGCGCAAACTGGGCATCCCTACCATCTGCCTGATCGACACGGACGCCAGCCCCGATCTGGCGGACATCCCTATCCCGGGCAACGACGACTCGATGCGATCGATCGACGTGATCATCCGCGAGTTGTGCCTGGCGGTGGCCGACGGCAAGCAGGTGCGTCAGACGAGGGAGCCCGGGTCGGAGGGCGCGCCGGCCGACGGCGGGCCGCGCCGCAGCCGGCGCTCCCAATACCGGGCCGACGACAGCGCCGTGGCCCCGCCGGAAGCGCCCGAGGCGGAACCGACCGCCAGCGCGACCCCGGTGGACACGGTCGCGGGCAAGCCGTCCTGAGTACTCTCCTCAACACGAATGGCGCGAGGAACTCGAAGGGACGTGCGAGTCCCGGACGCAAAGACGACTCCGGTGGGACGGGGGCCGCTTGGCGACATTCCATGTTGACACGCCGCCCGGCAGGGGGATGACCCGACCGCCGGGCGTCCTCCACGACTGCTCGCGTCCTTGAATGACGGTTGCGTTCAAACCGGAACCCCGACCGGGGGCACCCACGACGATCGGACAGACCTGGAGACCGACCCATGGCCGAGATCAGCGCCGCCGAAGTGATGAAGCTCCGCAACAGCACCGGGCTGTCGATGATGGAGTGCAAGAAGGCCCTCGTCGAGGCGGGCGGCGACGCCGAGAAAGCCACGGACCTGCTCCGTAAGAAACTCAAAGGCAAGATGGAGTCGCGCACGGACCGCGCCGCCGGCGAGGGGCGGATCGCGGTGTTCGTGTCGCCCGCGGGCGAGGCCGCGACGATCGTCGAGGTGCGCGCCGAGACGGACTTCACGGCCCGGAACGAGGCCTTCGTCCGCCTGTGCGAGAAGGTCGCCCAGTTGGCGTTGGAGCAGAACGCAGGGGACGTCAAGGAGACGGGCGCGATGAAGGCCGTCCTGGACGAGGTGCGCATCCGCACCGGCGAGAACTGCTCGTACGCGCGCGGGCACAAGCTGATCGGGGCGGCGGGCAAGACGGTGTTCGGCTCGTACGTGCACCACGACGGCAAGACGGGAGTGCTCATCCAGGCCCAGGGGTCGGTGTCGGACCAGACGCTGCGGGACGTGTGCATGCACATCGCGGCGGCGGACCCCCGCCCGCGCGGCGTCAGCGCCAAGGACGTGCCGGCCAACGTGGTGGAGCGCGAGCGGCGCTTCCGCGTCGCGCAGGCGATGGAGTCCGGCAAGCCGAAGGAGATCGCCGAGAAGATGGTCGAGGGGGGCATGCGCAAGTTCTTCGAGGAGGTCGCGCTGCTCGAGCAACCGTTCGTCAAGGACCCCACCAGGAAGATCAAGGACGTCGTGGGCAAGGATGCCGAGGTGGTCGCGTTCCGCCGCTGGCAGGTGGGCGAGAGCGCCGAGTAAGCGTCGCGGGACGCCGCGATGCCGGGGGTGTGCTCCGACCGTCGGCCTGATAGGATGCGTGCCGGTCCGGGGGTTGCGACGCGAGGCACGCATGGCCGAGAACTCCGAGCCACACCGACTGCTGATCATCAGGTCGCTCGACTTCCTTGGCTCCAAGGTGATCGAGTTGCTCGACCACGTCGGGGGCGTCTGGTTCCTGCTGGTGGAGATGGTGGGGTGGATGCTCAAGTCGATCGCGAACCGCAAGATGCGGATCGGGCGTCCGGCGATCGTCTCGCAGGTGGTGCGGGTGGGCGTTCGGAGCGTGCTGATCATATCGCTCGTATCGAGCTGCGTCGGGCTGATCCTGGTCCTGCAGATGGCCCCGCCGCTGGACAAGTTCAGTTCCAAGAACCTCGTGGCCAACATCACCGGAGTGGCGGTGATGCGGGAACTGGGTCCGCTGATCGCGGCGATCGTGCTGACGGGGTTCGCCGGCGCGGCGATCGCGGCGGAGATCGGGACCATGGTCGTCGGGGAGGAGATCGAGGCGCTGGAGGCGCACGCCCTCAACCCCGTGCGCTTCCTGGTCGTGCCGCGGGTGATCGCGGCGGTGCTGAGCATGACCGCGCTGGCGGTGATCGCGGACATCGTGGCGGTGATCAGCGGGATGGGGGTAGCGACGCTGGCGCTGGGCATCCCGCGCGAGACCTACATCGAGAACACGCTGCGTCAAGTCAAGGTCGTGGACTTTGTGACGGGGATCGGCAAGGCGACGGTCTTCGGGCTTCTCATCGGCATCATCGCCTGCGCCAACGGGCTCAAGGTGACGGGCGGGGCGTCGGGTGTCGGCCGGGCGACCACGGGGACAGTGGTGCAGTCGATCGTGTCGATCATCGTGGCGGACCTCATCTTCACGGCGATCTTCTACGCGTTGAAGCTCGTCTGAGCGCGGGGGGTGCCGTCGGGGCGACGTGCCTACCGCCGGTAACCCATCGGCTGCTCGACGATCCCGTACAGCTCGCGCAGAACGGTCATGCCCAGGAATCCGGCCAGGGTCAGCCCCGCAAGCGTCAGGGATTCGGGCACGTAGCCCTGCCCCAGCAGCC
>JBGPGM010000329.1:0-3734 GCA_041483855.1 Phycisphaerae bacterium
CCCGCCCCCCCCACCACCACCCATCGCTTCGCCACCCAGGCCATCCACGCCGGCCAGCAGCCCGACCCCTCCACCGGCGCCATCATGACGCCCGTCTACCAGACCTCAACGTTCGTCCAGGCGTCGCCCGGCGTCGTCAAGGACGGCTACGACTACGCCCGCTCGAAGAACCCGACCCGCGCCGCCCTCGAGGCCAACCTGGCCGCGCTGGAGGGAGGCCGGCACGGCCTCTGTTTCGCCTCCGGCCTGGCGGCGATGGACTGCGTGCTGCACCTGCTCAGCGCGGGCGACCACGTCGTGCTCTCCGACGATGTCTACGGCGGCTCGTTCCGCATCCTCGACAAGGTCGTCGCCCGACAGGGGATCTCCTGCACGCGCGCGGACATGACCGACCCGGCCGCGACCGGGCGGGCGCTGACCGACAAGACCCGCCTGGTCTGGCTCGAGACCCCCAGCAACCCGATGCTCAAGATCATCGACATCGCGGCCGTGTCGAGGCTCGCCCGCGCCAAGGCCGGCGGCGCGGCCGCCCGCCCGCTCGTGGCCGTCGACAACACCTTCGCCACGCCCTACCTGCAGAACCCGCTGGCCCTGGGCGCCGACATCGTCACGCACTCGTGCACCAAGTACATCGGCGGCCACTCCGACGTCGTGGGCGGCGTGCTCGTCGTCAACGACGACGCCCTGGCCGCGCGCCTGAAGTTCATCCAGAACGCCGTCGGCGCCGTGCCCGGCCCGATGGACTGTTTCCTGCTGCTGCGCTCCACCAAGACGCTCCACGTGCGGATGGACCGCCACTGCGCCAACGCGCTCAAGGTCGCCTCCTACCTGATCGAGCACCCCAAGGTCGCCAGGGTGACCTACCCCGGCCACCAGAGCCACCCGCAGCACGAACTGGCCCGCCGCCAGATGCGCGGGTCGGGGGGCATGGTGACGATCGTGCTCAAGGGGGGACTGGCCGAGGCCCGCCGGTTCCTGGAGCGCGTCAGGATCTTCGCCCTGGCCGAGTCGCTCGGCGGCGTCGAATCCCTCATCGAGCACCCCGCCATCATGACCCACGCCTCCGTTCCCGCGGACCACCGCGCGGCCCTGGGAATCGTCGATGGTCTCGTGCGCCTCTCGGTGGGCATCGAGGACGCCGACGACCTCATCGCGGACCTCGAGCAGGCGCTGAAATAGCCCTCACCACGCCCCGACCAGTTCCGCCAGCAGCCGCACGCCCCACCCCGTCGGCCCCTTGGAGAACGGGCCCTGGTCCGCCTCGACCGCGTGCACGCCGGCGATGTCGATGTGGGCCCACGGTACCTTCTTGTCCACGAAGTAACTCAGGAACGCCGCGCCCTGGATCGGGTGCGCCTTGCGGTTCGGGTTCGAGTTGAGGATGTCCGCGATGGGGGACTTCATCATCTCGCGGTACTCGGCGTCGTGCGGCAGCCGCCACCAGCGCTCGCCGCTGGCGGCCATGGCCCTCTCCAGCCGCCCGCGCAGGCCGTCGTCGTCGCACCACAGGCCCGCGAACGTGCTGCCCAGGGCGGTGACCACGCCGCCGGTGAGCGTGGCAAGGTCCACGATGCACTCGGGCTTCTCCCGCTCGCACGCCCAACACAGCGCATCGGCCAGCACCAGCCGCCCCTCGGCGTCGGTGTTGGTCACCTCGACCGTCACGCCGTTGAGGAACCGGATCACGTCGTCCGGCCGGTACGCCTCGTCGCTGATCGAGTTCTCGGCGCACGCCAGCAGGGCCACCACGCGCCGCCGGGGCTTCACCGCCGTGCCGATCGCGTGCATCGCTCCCAGCACCGCGCAGCCCCCGTCCTTGTCGCGCTTCATCCCCACCATGCCGTTGTTGATCTTCAGGCTCAGCCCGCCGCTGTCGTACGTCATGGTCTTGCCGATGAGGACCAGCGGTTTGCCCGGCGCGGCGCGCCCCGGCGGGCGGTACTCCAGCCGGATCAGGCACGGCTTGTTCTCCGACGCCTTGCCCACGTTCAGCAGGCCGACCAGCCCCTCACGCCTCAGCGCCGGCCCCTGCCACACGCGGCAGGTCATCCCCGTCTGACGCGCCAGCCGGCGCGCCTGGTCGGCGATGTAGCGCGTCGTGGCGATGTTCGGCGGCGTCTGGCTCAAGTCGCGGGCCAGGTTGGTGGACTTGGCCAGCCGCAGCCCGCGGGACAGGCCCGCCTCGAACGCGCCGTCCGACGATCGCACGGCCAGGCTGGTGCGCCGGGCCGCCTCGGACCCCTTGCCGCGGCAGCGGTCGTACGACCAGGCGACCAGCCCCAACCCCTCGCCGAAGCAGCGCCCGGCCTCGTCCGGCCTGACCTTGGCCGCCTTGAGCGCGGGGCCGAGCTCGACCGCGCCGAGCGAGTCCCTGGTCTGCGCCAGCCGGCGCCCCACGCTCGCGGCCGTGTTGCGCAGGGCCGCGGCGGTGAAGCCCTCACGCTTGCCCAGGCCGACGATGAGCACGCGCCCAGCCCAGCGGCCCGGCCCGACTGGGAACGCCTCGGCGATCCGCCCCGCCTCGCCGGTGCACTCGGCCCGCTTGAGCGCCGCCGCGACGGACGCGTCACGATCGAGCCCCTTGGGCAGCGTGTCCGGCTTCTTGTCCTGGAAGATCCCGACGATGAGGGCATCAGCCTGCCCGCGCTGGCTGACGGTGACCGACTCGAACATGCTCCGCTCCTGCTCCGCCCACGGTCTGTGGACGCCCCGGCCTCGGCTCGTGAGCGGTGAGTGTATGCGACCGAGGGCGATCTTCCGGCGCAGGATGGCGCACGGACGAAGGCCTGGTTTCTGGGTTGGTCTGTTGCCTCGGCGGGCTACGCCGCGCACAGCCCGCCGGCGTTGTCGCCCTTGTCGGCGCCCTCGTCGCCGCCCTGGGCGCAGCGCACGCACCAGCGGAGCAGGTCGCGCGAGGTCACGATGCCGACGCAGTACCCCTTGTCGTCGAGAACCGGGATGCAGGAGATGCGGTTCTGGAGCATGAGCAGGATCGCATCGCCGATCGGCATGTCCGGCAACGCGGAGATGAGCTTGCGCGTCATGATCTGGTGGGCCTTGCGGCTCAGGCAGCCGCGGTCCATCGTCCGCTCCGAGACCTTGCCCAGGAAGGGGCTGACGTTCTTGAGCAGGTCGCGGTCGGAGATGACGCCGACGGCGCGCCCGTGCTCGGTGACGATCACGTGCCGGAACTTGTAGCGGTGGAAGATCTCGCGGATCGCCGCCAGCGTCTCGTCCATCGTGACGGTGATCACGTGGGTGGTCATGACGCCTTCGAGCGTCTGCGGCGAGTTGTCCGTGCAGGCCATGCGGTGGATACCCCGTTGCCCCGTCCCTGGGGCGGATTGTTCATGGACCTATCGGTCCGTGGGCGGGGCGGTGTTACCCTTTGGGCATGGCACGTGCCTCACCTTCCAATCGGCGCGGCGGCGCCGGCGTCCCGCCTCCTCCAGCATCCCCATCCCCCGCCGGTTCCCCCACCGGGACAGGTGGTACACCGGCGCCGGCCGCGGGCGCAGGGGCGACGCCCGGGCCGGCCAAGCCGCCGATAACCACGCCCGCGCCGCCCGCCGCACCCCCTCACCCCGGCGCGCCGTCGACGCCGCGCGACCCGATGGACCCGCGCCTCGGCGGCGACACCCTCCAGGCGCCTTGGCGGCTGGAGTACCTCGAATCCATCGCGTCGGCCGAGACCGACGCGCCGCGCACCCAGACGCCCGACGCCGGCGCCGCGC
>JBGPGM010000330.1:0-3733 GCA_041483855.1 Phycisphaerae bacterium
ATCGACGGCCGGATCCTGGAGATCCACGGGCTGACCTACGACTCGCTGCGCCAGGCGGTCAAGTTCGACGCCAACGTCAACGCCGACAACCCCTGGCCGGACATCATCCGCTACCTCCAACGCTCGCACGAACTGGTCGAGCCTCTGTACCTGCTGCAGCGCGACGGCCGCCTGGAAAAGGACGACGGCAAGCGGCTAATCGCCGAGCGCATCGCCGACGGCGCCTCGATGCTGGCGGCGCTGTACTCGGCGGCGTGGGCCTCCTCCAAGCCGACGGAGCAGGAGGTCCACGCATGGGTGCGGTACAACAACTTCAAGCCGGAGTCGCTGCCGGACGCCGGCAAGCCAGAGACCCCGCCGGCGGCCCCAGCGGGGAGCACCAGGCCGTAGGGGTTTTTGAGGGGGCGGGGTGACGGGGCGCCGACGGTACAATGAGCGCGGAGCCCGGCGACGTGGGCCGCGCGTCCATTCCCATCACCGACAGGCGGCGATGCGCTCATGAAGCCACCCGGCAAGTGGATCAGCGGGCTTGAGCCGGGCATGCCCGCCGTGCGCGGCGCGCGCCGGGTGCTGCGGGCGCGCCTCGGCGCGGTGGAAGCGCTGCTGGTGGAGGCGGCCGACTCGGGCCGGCCCAAGGCGGTCCACCGGTTGCGCGTAGCGGCGCGCCGTGCCGCGGCGGCGTTGGACGCATTCGACGACTGCCTGGACGACCGGGTCGCGCGCCGCGTGCGCAAGCGGCTGCGGAGAATCCGGCGCGTGGCAGGGCGGGCGCGGGACTGCGATGTACACCGCCGGATCCTGGCGGACCTGCGCGCGCGAGCCGCCACGGCGCGACAGTCGGCGCTGCGATGGCTCGACGAGCGCCTCGGCGCCGAGCGGAAGCAGATGCGCCGGGCGCTGGCGGCGCTGCACGAGCGATACTCGCGCAAGACGCTGCGCCGGCGCCACCGCCGCCTCCTGGAAACGCTCAACGAGCCATCCTTCGGGCGCGGCGACGGCCGCGCAGCCCGCGATGACGGTCAGACCCTGCGCCAGGCCGCCAGGCGGGTGATGGCGGCACGGCTGGCCGACGTGCGTGGCGCGGCGGAGGCGGATCTTGGCCAGGCGGACAACCTGCACACGCTGCGCCTGCGGATCAAGGACCTGCGCTACGCGCTGGAAGTTTTCCGGCCGTGCTGGGAGCGGGCGACCTGGGACCGGTGGTTTACGCTGTTCGAGGACCTGCAAGTGCGCCTCGGCGCGGTCAACGACGCCCGTTCGGTGCTGGCGCGTCTGGAGCAGTACGTCGCGGCGGGAGCGCCCGCCGGCGTGGGCGCACTGGTCAGACGGTATCGGGCTCTGGTCCAGCGACGGCGGAGGGCGTTCCTGCAACACTGGCAGGCCGTCCGCCGCGCGGGCCTCTTCGTCGAACTGCGAGCGCAGATCGAGCGCGATAGCGGGCCCGGAGCGGCCGCCACCCTCCCGGCAGACCAGGCGGGCACACCGGACCCCCTGCCGGCGTTGCAGGCGGTTGCGCCGGTATGGAATGGGGAGTACCAGAACGGATCACCGGACGGCGCGGGCCGGACTGCCCTGGCGCGCGTCGGCGCGATCGACGTGGGCACGAACAGCATCCGGCTGATCATCGCCGAGGCGCTCGAAGGCGGTTCCTACCGCGTGCTGGACGATGAGAAGGAGGTCACGCGCCTGGGGAGAGGCCTGCACGACACCGGCGCGATGGACGCCGATTCGATCCGCCTCTCGACCTTGGCCATCGCACGGATGAAGAGCATCGCCGAGGGGTACGGCGTGCGGGCGCTGCGCGTGGTCGGCACCAGCGCCGTCCGCGAGGCCAGCAACGCCCACGTCTTGTTGGAGCTGGTCCGGCAGCGGACCGGCCTTCAGATCGACACCATCTCGGGCCAGCAGGAGGCTCGCCTGGCCTTCCGCAGCGCCGCACGCGCCTTCGACCTGTCGTCGGTCAACGCGGCCGTCATGGACGTCGGCGGCGGGTCCACCGAGGTGGTCTTCAGCACCGGCGACCTGATCGACCGCGCGTACACCATGCCCCTCGGCGCCGTTCGGCTCACCGAGCGCTTCGGCGGGCCATCCGGCGCGGCCGGTGCGCGCTACGACGACCTCCGCCGCGCCATCAGGAAGACCCTCCGCCGGGCGATCGGCCGAGCGCCCCTGCCGCCGCAGGTCCTCATCGGCACCGGCGGCACCCTCACGACGCTGGGGAGTCTGTGCCTGCACGCGGAACTCGGGGCCGCGGCCGAGGGCCTCTTTGCCGGCTCCGTCCAGGGGCGCCAGGTCAAGCGGGCGGAAGTCCGGCACGCGCTCGACCTGCTGCGCCAGATGCCCCTGCGGGAGCGGAGCCATGTCCCGGGGCTGAGCCCGGACCGGGCCGACATCATCATCGCGGGGCTGGCGATCGTCGAGGGGGTGATGGAGCACCTGGGCGTCAACCGGCTGCTGGTGCACGAAGGGGGCATCCGCGACGGTCTGTTGCTCTCGATGGTCGAGGACTTGCGGGCCGGCGGCCGCCGGGAGGGCCAGCTCGATCCCCTGGGGTCGATCCGCCGCTTCGCCCACGCGTGCGGCTACGAGCATCGGCACAGCCGGCACGTGGCCGACCTGTGCCTGCAAATCTTCGACCAGTTGGCGGCCCGCTACCCAGCGCAGGCCCAGACGCGCTTCGCGGCGCGCCACCGGATGCTGCTCGAGGCGGGCGCGATCGTGCATGACGTAGGGTACTTGATCAACTACGCGGAGCACCACAAGCACTCCTACCACCTCGTCGTCCACGCCGACCTGGCGGGTCTGGCGTCGCGCGAGGTCGAGGTGATCGCCAACCTCGCCCGCTATCACCGGCTGGCGGAACCCAAGCGTCGCCACCCGAACTTCGCCCGCTTGACCGACCAGGACCGGGACCTGGTGCGCTGGCTCTCGGCAATCCTGCGCGTCGCCGACGGCCTGGACCGCACCCATCGCCAGGCCGTGGCGTCGGTGGCCCTGCGGTGGGACGACCAGCGCCGCCCGTCCACCCCTCCCGCGCCGGTGACGTTCGTCGTCCAGGCGGACTCCGAGCCCGCGGTCGACATCTGGGGCTCGTCGCGCAAAGCGGGTCTGTTCCGCAAGGTCTTCGGGATCGACGTGCGGTACGAGTGGGCGGGGCCGCCAGCGATCGCGCCCCAGCCCGGAGCGCCCGCGGCGGACGAAGCACCAGCCGGCGCCGACGAGCGCAGCCGCGACGCGGCGCCGGCGCCACCGGCACTGCCCGAGGTGACCGTTATCGCTGGCCGGAGGGGACGGCGGGCGGTGGGCCGCTGAGTCCGGCGGAGCGAAGGAAGCCGGTGATCGTGCGCCAATACGCGCCTTCGTCGCGTGGGAAGTCGTTGTGGTCGCCCGGCATCTCGGCGTAGACCGACCCCGGGGCCAGCGCGTGCAGCCGCCGGCCATGCGATGGCGGCACGATCGTGTCGTTCGCCCCGTGCATGATCAGGATCGGACAACCGATGGACCCGATCAGGCCGTCGGTGCGGAACGGGCTGGAGACCAGCACCGGCGGAACGCCGAAGCGCCAACTGAACGACGCCACGCTGGTGACGGAAGACTGAAGGATTAGGGCCGCGGGCGGGTGGCGTGCCGCCAGTTGCGCGACGACGGCGCCGCCGACGGAGCGCCCGTGATAGACCAGCCCGGCGAGATCCACCTCCGGGCGCGCCACCACCCAGGCGTGGAACATCTCGAA
>JBGPGM010000331.1:0-3730 GCA_041483855.1 Phycisphaerae bacterium
CCATCAGCGCCCGCCCGCTCAACCCCGCCAGCAGATTCGCCCTCACCACGTTCTCCACGTACGTGAAGTCCCGCGTCTGCTGGCCGTCCCCGTACACCATCGGCTTCCTGCCCCCCTTCAGCACCTTGAGAAACGCCGAGATCACCGCCGCGTACGGCGAGTCCGGGTTCTGACGCGGCCCAAAGATGTTCATGTACCGCAGGCTCACCGTGCTCAGCCCGTAGCACCGGCTGAACACGGCCATCAGGTCCTCGCCGGCCACCTTGCTCATCGCGTACGGCGACCAGCAGTCCGGCCGGTCCGTCTCGCGGCTGGGCAGCGCCGGCTCGTTGCCGTACGCCGCGGCCGACGCCGCGAACACCACCCGCTCCACCCCTGCCTCCTTGGCGGCCGTCAGCACCCGCTCTGTCCCCACCACGTTCACCCGCACGCACTCGTCGGGCCTCTCGACGCTCTGGGGCACGCTCACCATCGCCGCCTCGTGGAACACCCACCGCCGACCCGTCATCGCCCCCTTCATCTCCCGCTCGTCCAGGATCGACGCCTCGCGCAGCTCCGCCCCCGCCGGCACGTTCTCCTTGAACCCGCCCGACAGGTCGTCCAGCACCCGCACCTTCGCCCCCAGTTCGACCAGCGCCCGCGCCAGGTGCGAGCCGATGAACCCCGCGCCGCCGGTGATCAACACCCCCTGCCCGCGGCACCGCTCCAGGTTTCCTCTCTCGCCCATCCGGCCGCTCCCAGCCCCGCCTGCCGCCCGCTCTCGACCCCGCCCGGCAACGACGCCCGGTCTAATACGCGCCGCGCCCCGGGGGTGGTTCGCCCCTGCCGGCCGGACCATCCCCGCTATCGATGTTCATCGGCCGCGCCCGCACCACCTTCGCCGGATTCCCCGCCACGATCACGCCTGCCGGCACATCCTTCATCACCACCGCCCGCGCCCCGACGATCGCATTGTCCCCCACGCTCACGCCGGGCCCGATAAACGCCCCGGCGCACACCCACACCCCGCTGCCGATCTGCGCGCCCGCCCGGATCAGCGGCATGTCCCGCTTCGTGTAGTCGTGCGTCCCCGCGCACACGTACACATCCTGCGACAGCACCGTGTTGCTCCCGATCGCCACCGGCCCCAGGTTGTAGATCGTCACCCCCTCCGCCAGCATCGTGTGCTCCCCCATCTTCAGCAGCCACGGGTGCTGCACCCGCGTGCTCGCCTTCGTCCCGCTGGTCCGCGGCACCGTCGCCCCGAACGCCCTGAGCCAGAGCCGCCGCCACCCGTGCGCCTTGCGCGGGCTGGGCCGGATGAACACCCGCTGCACCCACTCCCACGCGAATCGCCTGGCGTACTCGCCCGGCGGATAGGGGTACGACGCCGTCCGCCACAACTGCTGAAATACCTCCCCCGACACACCCTCGGAGGTCTCCACGCCGGCATTCTCGCCCGCCGCATCCATCCGCGGCCATGATAGACGAAAGGGGCTGAACGCCGCCGCCGGGGCGCGAATCCGGCCGGATCCCGCGCCTCGTTTCAATCCTCGGCCTCGGCGCGTGCCCGTTCCTCCCAGCGCGTCTTGAGGTCATGCTCGACGTGCAGCAGGTCCAGCACTTTCCCCACCACGAAGTCCACCAGGTCCTCGACCGTCCTGGGCAGCAGGTAGAACCCGGGGCTGGCCGGGCAGACGATCGCCCCGGCCAGCGTGACCCGGCGCATGTTCTGGATGTCGATCAGGCTCAGCGGCGTCTCGCGGTGGCACAGGATCAGCGCCCGGCGTTCCTTGAGGCAGACCATCGCCGCCCTGGTCAGCAGGTTCGAGCCCGCCCCCGACGCGATCGCCCCCAGCGAGGCGCTGGAGCACGGCATCACCACCATGCCGTCGTGCGGGAACGAGCCGGACGCGATCACGGCCCCGACGTCCTTGTTGGGGTGGATGACCAGCCGCTCCGCCGCCCTCGCGTCGGCGATCGTCGGGCACAGGTTCGCCAGGTCCACACGCGTGATCCCCGCCTCGTCGAAGAGCAGCCGCCGCCCGTAATCCGTCACCACCAGATGCACCTCGTGCCCGCGCCCCAGCAGTTGCTCCAGCAGGCGCAGCGCGTAGGGCGCCCCGCTGGCGCCGGAGATGCCGACGACGAAGCGCCCGGGTTCGGCGAAGTTGGGCGGGGTGGAACGGGGCATGGGCGCCGGGATGATACGGGCCGTGCACGAGTTCTTGGCGCGGATTCTCGCGGACCCCGCACCCCCGCCCCAGGCCCCACCCGTGTCTTATCCACTTCCCCCCGCGAATTCCGCGCCAAGGACCCCGCCCGACTTGACGCCGCGCGCCGGATCACAATGATGGTGCCATGAGGCCACAGATGAACAGCATGGTCGGGCTCGCACGAGCGTCCTGGGCGGTGTCGTCGGTCGCCGCGGCTTTGGTCTGCGCCGGCCTGGGCGGGTGCGTGGCGTACAACACCTACCCGAAGGTCGAGGGGTACCCCGCCTTCAGCAACCCCAACGACACCGCGGTGCAGGACCTGATGACCGTGGCGCTGACCTGGGTCATCCAGCGCTACCCGCCCACCGAATCCGCCGGCCAGGGCGCCCCGGCCGTCGGCGTCGAAGAGCCCCCCGGCGGCGAAGCCGGGGGCGAGGGAAAGACCGCCGGCGCGCCCGTTCCGGCGCGCCTGGCCATCAACCTCCCGCCGGGCATGCGACACAACGTCTATCAGCTGATCGTCAAGCGCGTGGGCCAGGGCGCCGTCCCCCTCACGCCCGAGACCGAGAACCTGCCCACCTACCACGTCGTCCGCGTGTGGGCCGGCGGCGACGAGGCCAAGGTGGACATCGTCCGCCCCGTCCTCTCCCTGGGCACCGGCCCCGACGGCAAGCCGGTCTACCAGGCCCTCACCGTCAAGATGCGCGGCGGCCTCCAGTACTGGCGCGTCACGTCGCACCGCGTCTGGTCCATCGGCGCGGTCTCCGCCCCGCCGCCGAACTACGTGCCCCAGGAAGTGCGGACGGGCGTGAGCCCGGCCAACCCCTGAGGCGCGCGACCCCCGCGCGTCGCGGACCCGATCGGCTAAACTCGCCCCATGCGCATCATCGCCGACGCCCGCGAGATCGACCGCCTGGTCGCCGGCCTGGCGGACCAGATCGCCAAGGCCTCGACCGATCCCAAGAACCTCGCCATCATCGGCATCCGCCGGCGCGGCGACGTGCTGGGCGCCAAGATCGCCCAGCGCCTGGGCATCAAGGACGTCGGCTCGATCGACATCACGCTCTACCGCGACGACTTGTCCGAGACCGGCCCCGCCGCGCGGGTCGGCCGCACGCAGATCCCCTTCTCCGTCGAGGGTCGCGAGGTCGTGCTGGTGGACGATGTCATCATGACCGGGCGCAGCGTCATGGCCGCGCTCCGCGAGATCCTCGACTTCGGCCGCCCCAGCCGCATCCGCCTGGCCGTGCTCGTCGAACGACCCGAGCGGGAGATCCCGATCGAGCCCGAGCACGCGGCCCTGAAGGTGAGCCCGGCCATGGACGAAAAAGTGGACGTGCGCCTGGTCCCGCAGGATGAGATGGATCGGATCTCGATCAATCCCAAGGGATGATCCGCCGCGGATTTCCAAGGGCGCAACACCCCCTCAGCGGATGCCGCGTTTCACTCCCTGCTCTCGCCCGCGCGGCCGGGCTCTTCCGGCCCGCTAGACTGCTGCCGATGACCCCCGCCACTTCCAAGGCCGCGCCCGTCAA
>JBGPGM010000332.1:0-3723 GCA_041483855.1 Phycisphaerae bacterium
CTGTTCCGCGAACTGGGCGAGGTGCGCGCGATGATGGCGGACGTGGGGCTGGCGATCGTCGATGAACTGGACATGGAACTGAAGATGAACCTGAAGATCCGGGGCAAGGCGTGGGAGGTTGCTCTGGTCTGCCGGCCGCGATAGGCCGTCGGAGGCCCGCCAACGGACGACCCCGTCCGTTCGGCGCGACCGATATGCTCAGAGGTAGTCCTACTCCCCTGTCCATCGGAGGCTGGAGACGCCTCTGCCGGCGGCGGAGATTACGGAGTGTGTCCCGTCCATGCGAGCCAGACCACCGGTGCCGTCGAGAGTGGAAGGCCGACTCGGCGCGTGGAGCCCCGCGTGGCGGTACGGCGCGGCCATCGTTGGAGTAGGGCTGGCCACTGCCGCTTGCCTGTTGCTGGACCCGACGCTGCGCCCGCGCCAAGCCCTGAACCTGTACCTGCCGGTGCTCGTGGCCTGCGCCTGGATCCTGGGGCCGGGGCCGACGCTGGTCGGGTTGGGCTCAGGCTTGGCGGCCATGTTTGGGCTTTTGATCTCGCCCACGGATTGGTGGCGGACCGTTAGCGCGGAGGACGCCACGCAGATCGGCGTCTCCCTCGCCATCGTCGTCGGCGCGCTGGCCGCGGCCCGTCACGCCCACCGCCGGACAGCCGTCGCCTCGGCCGTGGTCGATGAGAAGCAGGCGTTGCTCCGCGCCGTGGTGCAGACTGCTGTCGACGGCATCATCACGATCGATGAGCGCGGCATGATCCTCACCGTGAACCCCGCCGTCGAGCGGACGTTCGGCTATTCGGCGCCCGAACTGATCGGCCAGAACGTCCGGATCCTCATGCCGGCGCCCTACCACCAGGAGCACGACGCCTACCTCGAGAACTACCACCGCACCGGGCACGCCAAGATCATCGGGATCGGACGGGAGGTCAAGGGGCGCCGCAAGGACGGGACCGAGTTCCCGCTGGACCTGGCGGTCGCCGAGACGCGTCTGGGCGACCACCGCATCTACACCGGCCTGCTGCGCGACATCACGCTGCGCAAGCAGGCCGAGCAGACGCTCCACGAAAGCCGCGAGGAAGCACGCCGCCAACTGGCGGAACTGGAGGCCATCTACGACACCGCGCCCGTCGGCCTGTGCTTCCTGGACCGCGACCTGCGCCACGTGCGGGCCAACGCGATGCTCGCCGCCAGCGCCGGCGCCACCCCGGCCGCCGTGCACGGCCGGACCGTCCGCGAGGTCTACCCATCGTGGGGCGGCAGCGTCGAGGCGGTCATCCGCGACGTGCTGGCGACCGGCAAGGCCCGCCTGGGAATCCCGCTCCACGCCCGAGCCGGCGCCGGCCCGTCCTCCGAGCACACCTTCCTCGTCAGCTACCACCCCGTCCTCGGCGGCGACGGCAGCGCTCTCGGCGTGAACGTCGTCATGCAGGACGTTACCGAACTGACCCGCCTGGAGGGCCAGCTTCAGCAGGCGCAGAAGATGGAGGCCCTGGGCCAGCTGGCCGGGGGCGTTGCCCACGACGTGAACAACGCCCTCATGGCGATCTTCAACTACGCCCGGCTCGCCCAGAAGTCGCTCACACCCGACCACCCGGCGATGGGGCACCTGCAGCGCCTGAATCAGGCCGCCGGCCAGGCCGCCAGTGTCACCCGGTTGCTCTTGACGTTCGCGCGGCGCGATGCTGGGAGCAAGGCGCCGGTGGACCTCTCGGTCGTCGTGCAGCACGCTGCCGACATGATCCGTCCCCTCCTGCCCGCGGCCATTCGGCTGTACTCGGAGACCGGTCCGCGCGCCCTCTGGGTGACCGGCAACGCCCAACGTATTCAGCAGGTGCTGATCAATCTGGCTACCAACGCCAGGGACGCCATGCACAACGGCGGGGACCTGTGGATCAGCGCGCGTGTCGGCCAAGCCAGGCCCGGCACCGCCTGCCTGGTCGTCCGCGACAACGGCCCGGGCATGACCCCCGAGGTCCGCGCCCGCATGTTCGACCCCTTCTTCACCACCAAGCCCCACGGCCAGGGCACCGGCCTGGGTCTGTCCATCGTCGACGGTATCGTCCGCGAACACCGCGGAAGCATCGACGTCCAGACCGCCGCGGGCGAGGGGACTACGTTCACGGTCGAGTTCCCCACGATTGCGCCGCCGCGGGGCGAGCCGCAGAACACCTCGCCGCCGGCCGCCGCGCCCGCGTACCCGGGATGCGTCCTGCTGGCCGACGACAACCTGATGGTGCAGGAACTGCTGGCCGGCGCTCTGCGAACAAGCGGGTTCGAGGTCCACACCGCCGGAGACGGCCTGGAGTTCCTTCGGCTGGCTCGGGCCAACGCCGGCCGTTTCGACGTTCTGGTCGTGGACATCGATATGCCGGGCCGATCCGGCCTGGCCTGCTTGCAGGACCTGCGTGGCGAGGGATGGACCACGCCGGCGATCGTCATCACGGGCAACACCTTGGACGCCCCGCCCGTGGACGAGAACTCCAGCGTCCTGGCAAAGCCCTTTGAGGTCGATGAGCTGGTCGCGCTGGCCCAGAAGCACACCGCCGCACGCCGCGGCCGCGCCGCCGGCGACGTGGGGCAGCCGTCCCCAACCTGACTGGTCCGATCGACCCCGGCGAGGCCCTGACGAGGCCCGGCCCGGTGCGGCGTCGCTGGAGCCTGGTCTCGTCCGGGCGGATCCTTGTAGCCAACGACCAAGATCCCGCGCATGCAGGGGCCTTCTGAAGCGGAGAGGGGGAGATTCGAACTCCCGATGACCCGGAGGCCATACTGGTTTTCGAGACCAGCCCATTCAGCCGCTCTGGCACCTCTCCGGGTGGTTGATCGTCGCGGCGGATGACGGCGAATCGTTGGTTGGAGCCGCCGCCGCGTCAATGGGCCGCCGTCCGCGACCCCGCACGGTCACGACGGCCGCGTGCGCGCGCCACGCCGACCAAGAATGCATCCCTCCCCTGCCAGGGCCCGGGGAGGGATGCCACGAGTCGATTCGCTCATCCCAACGCGGCCGCTTACTTCTTGTCGTCCTTGACCTCGTACTCCGCGTCGATCACGTCATCGCCGCCCTTCTGCCCGCCCTTGCGGCCGCCCGCCGCACCACCACCACCGGGCGAGCCACCGCCGCGGTCTTCGCTTGCGTCGCCCGCCCCAGGGGCTCCGCCCGCCCCCGCCGTCTGCTTGGCCGATGCCTCGTAGATTGCCTTGCCCAGCTCCATGGACGCGTTCTCGAGTTCCTTGACCGCGGCCTGGATCGCCGCCTTGTCGTCCGCCTTGAGCTTGTCTTCGAGGTTGCTGATCGCCGACTCGATCCGGCCGCGGATCTCGGACGACACCTTGGCGCCGTGCTCCTCGAGGCTCTTGCGGGTCTGGTGGACCATCGCCTCGGAGCGGTTCTTGAGGTCCACCAGTTCGCGCCGGGCCTTGTCCTCGGCCTCGTGCGCCTCGGCGTCGTGCTTCATCTTCTCGATCTCGTCCTTGGACAGGCCGCCGGAGTTGGTGATCTTGATGTCCGCCTTCTTGCCCGTGCCCTTGTCCGTCGCCGACACGGTGAGGATGCCGTTGGCGTCGAGGGCGAACTCGACCTCGATCTGCGGCACGCCGCGCGGGGCCGGCGCGATGCCCGTCAACTCGAACTGCCCCAGCGTGCGGTTGTCCTTGGCGAACTCGCGCTCGCCCTGCAGGACGTGGATCATCACGCTCGACTGGTTGTCGCTGGCGGTCGAGAAGACC
>JBGPGM010000333.1:0-3711 GCA_041483855.1 Phycisphaerae bacterium
ACCGCCGCGGCGGCGACGAGCGCGGCCACCGCGAGCAACGCCACGCAGTTCAACGGGCAGGGGCCGTCGTTCTACCAGAACGCGGCCAACCTCAGCGCCGGCACGATCCCCGACGCCCGCATCTCGGGGGTGTATTCCGGCCTGCTGATGCTCAGCAACGCGGGCAATGCTCTGACCGGCGCCTTCTCGGGTTCGGGCGCGGGGCTGACGGGCCTGAACGCGTCCAACCTCGCCTCCGGCACGCTCGACGCGGCACGCCTGCCCGTGCCGCTCGCGCTGAGCGGGACCGGCCCCACCCACATCATCCGCGGCGAGAACGCGTCCACGGCCCTCGGCGCGGCGGGCGTTCTCGGTACCTCCACCGCCGCCACCGGCACCACCTACGGTGTGTACGGCACCAGCGCCAGCACCTCCGGCCGCGGCGTCTTCGGCGAGGCCACCCGCTTTGGCGGCTTCACCTACGGCGTGTTCGGGCAGAGCGCCAGCACGTCGGGGCGCGGGGTGGTCGGCGTGGCCTCCGCCGCCATCGGGTTCACCTACGGCGTGAATGGCGTGAGCGACAGCACGTCGGGGCTCGGCGTCTTGGGCGAGGCCACCTCAACCAGCGGCACCACCTACGGCGTCTACGGGCAGAGCAACAGCACGAACGGGACCGCCATCTACGGCCTGGCCACCGCGGCCACCGGCTTTACCGACGGCGGTCGGTTTGAGACCAGAAGCACAGACGGATTCGCCGTGATCGGCGAAGCCACCGCCCTCACCGGCTCCACGACTGGCGGCTCCTTCGAAAGCCGGAGCCCGAACGGGAATGGCGTCAAGGGCGTAAACGACTCGGCGGGCAGCAACAACGCTTACGGCGTATGGGGCATAATGGGGGGCGAGACCGGAGCCGGCGTTTACGGCTGGGCCGCCAACCGCTCTTCCCAATCCATCACCTACGGCGTGTTCGGACAAACTGACAGTTCGTCTCCAGACTCTTACGCCCTCTTCAGCAACGGCAGGTTTGGCTCCAGCGGCGGCAAGGGCTTCCGCATCGATCACCCCGACGACCCGGCCAACAAGTACCTCCTGCACTACTGCGCCGAGAGCCCCGAGATCATCAACTTCTACTCGGGCAAGGTGACACTGGACGGCGCGGGCGGGGCCGTGGTCGAGTTGCCGCGCTACTTCGCCAAGATCAACAAGGACCCGCGTTACACGCTGACCGCCGTGGGCGCGCCCATGCCCATGCTGCACGTGGCCGAGGAGATCAGCGAGGAGGCACTGGCGCAGGGCGAGAAGGCCGGACCGGGCGAGGCCGCGCCCGCTTGCTCCTTCCGTATCGCGGGCGGCGCGCCCGGGGCGAAGGTGTCGTGGCGCGTCGAGGCCCTGCGCAACGACTTGTGGGTCCAGAAGTGCGGCGCGCCCGTCGAGGTCGAGAAGCAGGGCTCCGAGAAGGGCACCTACCAGCACCCCGAGTTCTACGGCCAGCCGCCGGAGAAGGCCTTGAGGTACGACGCCCGGCAGGCCGAGAGAGCCGCAAGGCCCAAGACCGTCGCGCCGACGGCCCCGGCGGCGCGCTGAGGAAGCCCGGTGTCTTGGTAACCCTCGGAAGGAGAACACGCATGACCCGTTCCACAGTCGTCCTCGCCTTCATCGGCGCGGCGCTCGCACTCGCCGCCCCGGCCCGCGCTCAGTTGAGCCTCACCTGGTACACCGTCGACGGCGGCGGCGGTACCTCCAGCGGCGGCGGCTTCACGCTCACCGGCACCATCGGCCAGCCCGACGCGGGCGCGATGGCCGGCGGAACATTCACCCTGGCCGGCGGCTTCTGGGCCGTGCTCGCGGGGCCGCCGCCGTGCCCGGCCGACTTCAACCACGACGGTGTGGTGAACAGCCAGGACTTCTTCGACTTCCTCACCGCCTTCTTCGCCGGATGTTGACCGCGCGGGCTCCGACCGCGTCCGCCGACCGGCGCGCCCGCTGACCGGTAGCGAGCGCTTGCGCTGGGAGCACAAGAGATGAACCACCACTCAGGTCTTGGTGCGTGGGTTGGCGGTGCGGCCTGGCTGGCCTTGCAGGCTTCGGCGACGGCGCAGCCGGAGTTCCGGGGCGTGGGCCACCTGCCTGGAGGACAGTTCCAGGGCGCGCCCTACGGTGTGTCGGCCGATGGCTCCACCGTCGTCGGCGTCAGCGAGGATGGCGACCCTTTCAGCGCTGGAGTGGCCTTCCAATGGACGCGCCAGGAGGGCATGAGTTCACTCGGGCGCCTGCCGGACCCGTTCGGGCGCGGCTCCTGGGCGACAGCCGCATCCCAGGATGGGTCGGTCGTCGTCGGCATCGGCTGGGATTACGTCCTCGATTCGACGTTGGTCATGACTCGGGGGTTCCGCTGGACCGATGCTGGGCTTGTCGGGCTCCCAGCCGCCAATCCCGCATTCGACACCGCCGCGTACGCAGTCTCGTGGGATGGCGCGGTCGTGGTGGGCACCGCACCGTACGACCGGTTCGGCAACCGGGGGGCCGCGCTGTGGAGGGCGAGCACATCCTGGGTCCTGCTCGGGGCTCTGCCCGGCGTGCCGTTCGCCGTTGGGGCCGCGTACGGCGCCTCGCCGGACGGCGCGGTGATCGTGGGATGGGGCGCGTCAGGCCCTCAGGGGACAGCGACGGAGGCCTTCCGCTGGACGGCTCAGGACGGCATGGTCGGGCTGGGCGACCTGCCCGGCGGGAACTTCTTCAGCTCGGCGTACGCTGTCAGCGCTAACGGGTCCGTCATCGTCGGCTTCGGCACCACGGCCCTGGGCCGTGAGGCCTTCCGTTGGACCGCCCAGGGCGGCATGGTCGGGCTCGGTGACATGCCCGGCGGGGCGTATAGCAGCCGGGCATGCGCTGTCTCCACCAACGGCTCCGTGGTCGTCGGCTTGGGAACAACAGCCATGGGCAACGAAGCGTTCATCTGGGACGCCGACCACGGGATGCGCAGCCTGCGCGACGTGCTCGTCAACAACTACGGCCTGGACCTGACCGGCTGGGCGCTCACCAACGCCCGCGGCGTCTCGGCCGACGGTCGGACCATCGCCGGCAGCGGGCACAACCCCAACGGCCAGGGCGAGCCGTGGATCGCGTACCTCGGCCCGCCCTGTGCCGCGGACTGGAACTACTCGGGGTCGGTCAACAGCCAAGACTTCTTTGATTTCCTGACCTCGTTCTTTGGCGGCAACGCCGATTTCAACCACGACGGCGTGACCAACACGCAGGACTTCTTCGACTTCCTCACCGCCTTCTTCGCCGGATGTTGACCGCGCGGGCTCCGACCGCGTCCGCCGACCGGTGCGCCCGCCAACCCGCGCCGGTCCCCCGCCTTCCACAGACCAGCCCTCCGGGCTGTCGCAAACGCACCCGCCCATCTTCTTCCGCAGGAGAGGCGCCGGAGTGGGGGGGGCGGCCAGCCCTCTCTGGCATCCGCGCCCCCAAAAAACCCGCGCAGATCGACCACGCTTGTGCGCCAAATGCGCGCCCTACCCCACTTTCCCCTTGCATTCCGCGCCCATTTTGGTAAACTACCCCGCATACGGCGCGATGCCCGCGCGGGAGATCCGCACCAGCCGCGCGCCCGCGCCGTTCAGGGGGAATCCAACTTGCCATCCGATGCTCGCCACGCCCCGCCGCGCGCCCGCTCCCTGCGCCCCGCCCCCTGTCCCCTCGTCCCATCTGTCCCATCAGTCCCTAATC
>JBGPGM010000334.1:0-3703 GCA_041483855.1 Phycisphaerae bacterium
ACCAAGAACCAGCAGCAGTGGCGGGTCAGGGCGCTGGAGGCGGCGGTGATCGCGGAGTGGAGGGAGGAGTTACGCCGCATGGAGTGGGATGACGGGAGGACCGTCTCGCACGCGTCGTACCTGATCAACCTGGCCAGCCCGGATGCGGGTTTGTGGGAGAAATCGGTGGACCTGATGCGCGTCGAGATCGAGCGGTGCGAGGCGCTGGGGATCCGGTACCTCGTCCACCACCCGGGCGCGTTCACCAGCGCGACGCTGGAGGAAGGGCTGGGTCGGATCGGTGCGGCGTACCAGCGGCTGATGAAGGAGACGCGCGGGTTCCGGACGATCAGTTGCCTGGAGAACACGGCGGGGGGCGGGTCGACGATCGGGCGGCGGTTCGAGGAACTGGCGCGCTTGCGGGAGTTGATCGTCGAACGCACGGGCGAGGAGGGGCGTATCGGTGTGTGCTTCGATACGTGCCACGCGCACGCCGCGGGGTACGACATGTCGTCGCTCCGGGCGGCGGAGGTGACGCTGGACGAACTGGACCGGGCGTGCGGGCTGGCGCACGTGAGGGTGGTACACGTGAATGACTCGAAGGGGAAGCTGGGCAGCCGGCTGGACCGGCACGAGCACATCGGCAAGGGGCAGATCGGGCTGGGGGGGTTCGAGGCGGTGGTGAATCGGGAAGAACTGCGCGGACGACCGATGATCATGGAGACGCCCAAGGGCCGGACGGCGAAGGGGACGGCGTGGGACGCGATAAACCTGAGGAGGCTGAGGAAGTTGGTGAAGGGAAGGGGTCAAGGGATCGAAGGATCGAGGGATCGAGCCGGCACGAGGGGGCGAGCGGTACGAGGTGGCTGAATGTATCATCCGGGCCTTTGGGCGGCGGTGCGAGCACGGAGGGCGGACCACTTGACGGGCACGAGAATGCGGAAGATCGCGGCGGCGGCGCTGATGGGGGCGTTGGTCGCGCACGCGGGGCTCGGCGCGGGTTGCGGGCGGGCGGCCAAGGCGAGGCGGGCGGCGGCGGCGCAGAGCACCCAGGCCGAGTCGCACGTCGCGACGGCGGAAACGGCGGCCCGCGCGGGCGACAAGGAGCGGGCGCTGGCGGAGTTTGCCAAGGCGATCGAGATCAACCCGAAGTTGACGACGGCGCACATGGGGATGTCGGACATCTACCGTACGGACGGGAACTACGGCGCGGCCCAGGTGGGGTACGAGAAGGCGGCGCAGATCGAGCCGCGGAACTTCGACGCGCAGTACTACAACGGCCTGATGCTGCACCTGCTCAACCGGGTGACGGAGGCGATCTCGGCGTACCTGCGGGCGCTGGCGGTGCGGCCGAACGACTTCAACGCGAATCTCGGGCTGGCGACGGCGTACTACCAGTTGGACGAGAGCACGCAGGCGCTGGAATACGGGCAACGGGCGGTGCGGCTGAACCCGACGGACGGGCCGGCGCGGTTCAACCTGGGGGCGATCTATTCGGCGCTGGACCGGCACAAGGAGGCGGTCGGCGAGTACCAGCAGGCCGCGGAGTTGATGCCGCTGACGCCGGAACTGCTGATGAACCTGGCCGAGAGCCTGGGGAGGCTCAAGCGGTACGACGAGATGCGGAACACGCTGGACCGGCTGGTCAAGACGGAGCCGACGGCTGCGGCGTACGAGCGGCTGGGCTTCGCGCACTTCCGGCTGAACCACCTGGACCAGGCGCAGGCGGCGTTCGAGCAGTCGCTGAAGCTGGACGCGGACTATTACCCGGCGCTGAACGGGCTGGCGTCGTGCCTGCTGAGCAAGTACGAACTCTCGGACAAGAATGACAGCGCGGCGAAGGACCGGGCGGTGAAGGCGATGCGCCGGTCGATCCAGATCAATCGGGACCAGCCGCGGATCGTGGAGTTCCTGACGCGGTACGGGTCGTAGGAGGCCGGATGCCGGACGTGAAGGTGCTGGCGACGTTCGCGACGCCCGCGCGGGAGCCGATCGTCATCGAGCACGTGACGGAGGAGTTCACGTCGCTGTGCCCGAAGACGGGGCACCCGGATTTCGGGGCGGTGACGGTTCGATACCAGCCCGCGGGCGCGGGGACGGACGCGGGCAAGCACGGGTGCGTGGAACTCAAGTCGCTGAAGTTGTACTACCAGTCATTCCGGAACGAGGGGATCTTCTACGAGGCGGTGACGGACCGGATCAGGGATGACCTGGTGCGGCTGCTGGGGCCGGTGTGGCTGCAGGTGGTCACGCACTGGCGGGGGCGCGGCGGGATCCGGTCGGCGATCCGCGCGGAGCATGGGCCGGTGCCGGTGGAGTACCGAGGGGCGTGAGGGGGGATGGCGGCGGGACGGGCGGATCGGTCAGGGTGGAGGAGCGGGCGGGGGAGCGCTTCGGGACGGCTTGAGTTCCGGCGCGCTCGGGCCGGACAGGCCGAGCAGGTCGGCGGCGTGCCAAGCGGGGTCGGTCCAGGGGCCCGCGGCCATGATGCGGTCCAGCTCGGCGCGTTGGGCGGAGTCGGCGGGGGGCTTGTCGCCGTGGGCTTTGGTGTACGACGCCAGAAGGGTCTCGGCGGCCTTGCGCTCGGCGTCGCGCAGGCGGTCGTAGGGCTCGTCCACCCAGTGCAGCGCGGCGAGGAAGCGGTCCGGCTTGGGCAACTGGTGGCCCATGTCCGGGTAATCGAAGACGCGGACGTCGAGGCCGTCGGCGGTCATGAGGGCGGCGGCGCCGGTGATCTGGGTGAAGTTGAAGTCGAGCGGACCGGTCATCGCGGCCATGCGCCGGGTCTTGAGGAGGTTGAAGAGCCTGGGCTCCGGCTTCTGGTAGCCCGCGGGCAGGCGCTTGGCATCGGGCAGGTGGACGTCGGCGTAGGTGGACACGCCGACGATCGGGATGGCGCCGGTGAAGACGTCGGGGAAGCAGGCGAGCAGCATGGAACTGATACGCCCGCCACCGGACACGCCGGTGACGTAGACGCGGCGCGGATCGACGTGGTAGCGGGCGCTGGCGGTGGCGACGGCGTCGAACGCGAGTTGGTCGCGGTCGGCGACGGCGCGATCGTTGCCGGCGCGGGCCGCGCCGATGATGATGAAGCCGAGTTCGTCGGCGGCCGGGGCGAAGGCCTCGGGGGGCGTGCCCGCGTCGCCCGCGTCGATCCAGACCAGGAGGCCGGCGGGACGGCGCGGGTCGTAGGACCGGGGCAGGCGGATGCAGAGGGATTCGTCGGCGAGCACGCGGGTGACGCCGTCGATGCTGGTGGTGTGCCCGTGCAGGAACCGGTCTGAGAGGGTGCGCTTGTCGAGGGTGAACCGGCCGGGGAGATAAGGCTTGGTGAGCGTGTCCGACGAGCCGGGGGGCGGTTGGGGCGGCGTCATGGTCGAGGGGTCAAATGTGCCGCGGTAGGCGGGCCACTCGTCGAGGAGTTCGGCGAAGCGGCGGTCAAGGCGGACCGGTTGGATGAGCACGGGGGGCCTGGACGGATCGGCAATGATGCGGGCGATGAACGCGCCGTCGGCAGCGCGGAGCACCTCGACGCGCTTGGTCGCGCCGCCCTTGATGAGGTGGAGGATGCAGACGCGGACCGGGTCGGCAGCGAGATCGGAGGATGGCGGGCGAGACGCCCGCCCCACAGCGGGGATGTGGGTCTGGCAGGAATAGAGGCGGCGGATGTCGGCGGGGGTATCCAGCACGGCCAGGACGGCGTGGAGTTGGCGGGCCATCGAGG
>JBGPGM010000335.1:0-3679 GCA_041483855.1 Phycisphaerae bacterium
AGCCAGGCAGGCGGGTGGTGTCGCCGTGGCAGGAACTGATCGGGGCGCCGGCGACAGCGGTGGTGCCGGGCGCGGCCGCGGCGTAGACAACCTATCGGCGAGGGCCGATGTCGATGCTGAGTCGCTCTCGCGCCAGCGAATCTAGCGGGACGATGCACGCGAGAACCTCCCGGCAGGCGGCGATCTGGCCGGGCCACATGAAGCGTTTGGCGATCTGTGAGGCCGACACCCAGCGGTGGTCGGTGTGTTCGTGGTTGAGGCGCGGCCGCCAGACCGGGGCGACTTGGGCGGCCAGGCGCGGACTCAGGACTATTGCGTCGAGCGCGGCCAGGTAGAACGGGTGGACCTGCTCCAGGGCCCAAAGGCCGAGAAAGGCCGGATCGGAGGCGGCCAGGCCGATTTCTTCGCTCAGTTCGCGCAGCGCGCACGCGACGGCCGTCTCCCCCGGCTCGACGTGCCCCATGACCGGCTGCCACGTGCCGCCGAGCGGGTCGCCAGCGCGCAGCAACTGAAGGAACTCGACCGTTTCGGCGCCGGCCTTGGCCGGCTTCCTCTTCCCTCTATCTGTCTGTCTCTTCGTCCCTCTGGCCGTGCTCCGGAAGACGTACACGTCAACCACGTCGGTGCGGACGCGCGGGCCGCCGCGCGGCTCGGGGCGGTAGCCGGCGCGCCCGCTCACGCGGGCGCTCCGTGGATGGTGGCGATGCGGGAGATGACTCCCGACTTGTCGAGGGTCTCGAGCCACTCGCCCTTGGGCGTGGAATCGGCGACAATCCCTGCGCCGACGCTGTAGTCGAGGACGCCCTCGGCGATGGCGTCGAGGGCGGAGCCGGGGGCGCCGATGCCGGAGACCAGCGCCGTTCGGATGGCGACGTTGAAGGCCGCGTGCCCGTGGTCGGAGACAAACCCGACGCCGCCGCAGTAGGGCCCGCGGGCGACGGGTTCGAGTTCGTCGATGATCTGCATGGCGCGGATCTTGGGAGCGCCGGTGATGGAGCCGCCGGGGAAGGCGGCGCGCAGGAGGTCCGCCAGGCCGGCGCCGGGGCGTAACCGCCCCGAGACGGTGGCGACGCCCTGGAGCAGGCCGGCGTCCCCGTTGGATGGTGCGCCGCCGTGGCGCTCGATCACGCGCGCCTCGTCCACGCGGACCGTGCGGTACTCGCAGACCCGGCCCAGGTCGTTGCGCATCAGGTCGATGATCATGTTCAGTTCCGCGCTGTCCTTGGGGCTGGCCAGGAGTTCGGCGGGCGCAGCGTGCCCGCGCCGGGTGCCCTTCATGGGGCGCGTCGAGACGCGGCGGGTGACGGGGTCGAGTTCCGCCAGCAGTTCGGGGCTCATGGAAACGACGGCGCGCCGGTCTCCCCCTCCCCGCCGTCCGTTGTCCTTCGGTCCGTCGCTAGCCGCATCGTCGTCGGTCTCGATGTACGCGCCGTACCACGGCGCGGCCTGGCGGGCCAGTTCGAGGAAGAGTGCCCGCGTGGAACCGCAGAATGAGCCGGTCAGCCGGTGGGCGAGGTTGACCTGGAATGCATCGCCAGCGTGGATGTAGTCGATGACGCGCCGCACCTGGTCCTCGAAAGCGTCGCGCCCGGTCGTACTGCGCAGGCCGCCGAGCTCGAAGGCGGGGGGTGCGTCGCCGACGGCGGCCTCCAGCAGCCGTACCGGCGGGAGCACTCCCGGCTCGCCCACCACCCACCACTGGCCGCTCACGCGGTTGTGGACGTACGCCGCGGGGCAGCGGCACCATTGCATGCCGGGCCAATGCCGATCATCCGTGGCCCGCGGAGGTCCAGCGGGCAGGCCCGCGGCGGGCTCGATGACGCGCCCGAGGTCGTAGGAGAGGCACCCGATCCAGCCCCCCAGAAACGGGACGGGCTGCTGGCCGATCGGCGGCTGCTGACCATGGGCATGAGCGTCGAAGAGGGCCGCCAGTTGGGCGATCGGCTCGGCAGGGGTTCGGCTGGGAGCGCCGCGCGCGGGCCACGTGTACGTTCGGGTCGGCGCGGCGAGGATACTCCAGGCGGACCGGGGGCAGTCGGCATCGGCGGACCAGATGACGGCCAGGGGCGTGCCGGGCGGCCAGGCCGCGAGCATCGCCTCCGGGGTCATCGTCAGATCCAGCGGTTCGCAAGGCATGATGGGACGGGATGATACGGTCGGGCGCGCGGCCGCTCCGAGTCTGCATCCCTCGATCCAGCCTGTCCGTGCTTCTACACTCACCATCCCCGCCGACCCGGCCCAGCGATGGAGCCGGCGAGTCGGCGGGGCGAGTTGCCGCATCGCGCAATGAGCCGGACGGCCCGCGGGCCGTCCGTGAAGAAGGGACCGCACGTCATGGCCAAGAGAGACCGCAAGGAATCCACGCGGATGCACGCCGCCGGGAAGGTGAGCAAGAAGGCGATCAAGAAGATGCCCAGCCGCCGGCCAGTTCGAGCGGTCAGCCCGGCCGCGGAGGCCGCACGCCAGAATGGCCGCCTCGGCTCCGGCAAGATGGTGTACTTCTTCGGCCGGACGAAGGCGGAGGGGAGCGCCGCGATGCGCCACCTGCTGGGGGGCAAGGGGGCCAACCTGGCGGACATGACGTCGATCGGGCTGCCCGTGCCGCCCGGGTTCACGATCACGACGGAGACGTGCGCGGCGTACTACAAGGCCGGCCAGCGGCTGCCCACTGGCTTGATGAACGAGGTTCACCGGAACATCGCGCTGCTGGAGGCGGAGACGGGCAAGAAGTTCGGGGACGCGGCCAACCCCCTGCTGGTGTCGGTGCGCTCGGGGGCCGCGGTGTCGATGCCGGGGATGATGGACACGATCCTGAACCTTGGGCTGACGGACGCGGCGGTGGAGGGGCTGGCGGCGTCGACGGGGAACCGTCGGTTCGCGTACGACGCCTACCGGCGGCTGATCAACATGTTCGGCGACGTGGTGATGGGCGTGCACCACGACCTGTTTGAGGAGCAGTTCAACCACGTCAAGGCCAACTACAAGGCGGCGGCGGATACCGACGTGCCGATGGAGGGGATCGTCGAGCTGTGCGGGGCGTACAAGGAGGTCTTCCGCAGGAAAGTGGGGGAAGCGTTCCCGCAGAACCCGTTCAAGCAGCTGGAACTGGCGATCGAGGCGGTGTTCAAGTCGTGGAACGGCGACCGGGCGGTGTCGTACCGGCGGATCGCGGGGATCCAGGGGCTGCAGGGCACGGCGGTGAACGTGCAGACGATGGTCTTCGGGAACATGGGGGACGACTCGGGCACGGGCGTGGGGTTCACGCGCAACCCGGCGACGGGGGAGAACAAGTTTTACGGGGACTTCCTGGTCAATGCGCAGGGCGAGGACGTGGTGGCGGGGATCCGCACGCCGCGCCTGATCGACGAGATGCCCTCGTGGAACCGCAAGGTGCACTCCCAGTTGCTCCAGATCAAGTCCAAGCTGGAGAAGCACTACCGGGACATGCAGGACATCGAGTTCACGATCGAGAAGGGCCGGCTGTGGATGCTCCAGTGCCGCGTCGGCAAGCGCAATGGTCCCGCCGCTGTCCGCATGGCCGTCGATATGGTCAAAGAGCGCCTCATCAAGAAGGAAGAGGCGGTGATGCGCGTGACGCCGGCCCAATTGGATGAGCTGCTGCACCCGATCATCAACCCGGCGGTCGAGAAGGACCAGAAGGTCCTGGCCAAGGGTCTGC
>JBGPGM010000336.1:0-3675 GCA_041483855.1 Phycisphaerae bacterium
CGCCTCCAGACGGTTGGGACGCGGTCTATCACAAGCTGCGCCGCCGGGGGTCGTTCGACTTCCCCGTGCTCGGAGTCGCCGTCTGGATCCGCTGGGAGGGGCGAGGGACGAGGGACGGGGGACGAGTGGTCGAGGCCCGGATCGTACTGGGAGGCGTGGCGAGTCACCCGCAGGAGGTCGGCGAGGCGGGAGCGGCGCTCGTGGGCTCGACGCTTTCCGACGACGCGATCGCCGCGGCTGCCGATGCCGCGTTCCATCCGTCGAAGCCGATGGACAATACCGACTTCGATCTCTCGTGGCGGAAACAGATGACGCGGGTGTACGTGTCGCGGGCGCTCGAGGAGTTGCGGCAGCGGTGGGGTTAGGTCCCCGGCGGTGCGCGGCAAGCGCCGGCAAATATGACGGCAAAGTGCTGCCCCAATCACGACCTGCCGCAGGTGTTACGGCGGAGCAGAGGATGACCAATCCGTTGTCCAGGCACCCGATTCGCGTTCAATTCGCTGAACCCTATGCCGCCGTTAGGGCGAGGCTTTGTGTTTTGATGTAGTCTTTATTTTCCGATGAACGACTGGGGCGAGGGCCTCCGGAGGGCTCTGACGGGCCGCTACACGCTCGAGCGTGAGCTCGGCCACGGCGGCATGGCCACCGTCTACCTCGCCCAGGACCTCAGGCACGACCGCGAAGTCGCGGTCAAGGTGCTGCGCCCAGAACTGGCCGCGGTCATCGGGGCGGAGCGGTTCCTGGCGGAGATCAAGGTCACGGCCCACCTCCAGCACCCCCACATCCTGCCCCTCTTCGACTCTGGGGCCGCCGACGGCTTCCTGTTCTACGTGATGCCCTACGTGGAGGGGGAATCACTCCGCGACCGGCTGAGCCGCGACAAGCAGTTGCCGGTGGAGGACGCGGTGCGCATCGCGCGGGAGGTGGCGAGTGCCTTGGACTACGCCCACCGCCACCACGTCGTCCACCGCGACATCAAGCCGGAGAACATCCTGCTCCACGACGGCCAGGCGCTGGTGGCCGATTTCGGCATCGCCCTCGCCATAAGCAGCGCCGGAGGGACCCGGATGACCGAGAGCGGTATGAGTCTCGGCACGCCGCATTATATGAGCCCCGAGCAGGCGATGGGGGAGCGTGAAGTGACGGCGAAGAGCGACGTCTACGCGCTCGGCTGCGTGCTGTACGAGATGCTGGTGGGGGAGCCGCCGTTCACCGGGCCTACGGCCCAGGCGATCGTCGCCCGGGTGGTGACCGAGGAACCGCGGTCGATCACGATCCAGCGGAAGACGGTGCCCGCCCACGTGGAGGCGGCGGTGCTCAGGGCGCTGGCCAAGCTGCCGGCCGACCGCTTCGCCACCGCCGCGGCGTTCGCGGATGCCCTCGGCGCGCCCGGCGCCATCGCCACGCTGGCGGTCACGGCACCCCGGGCGCACGCCGCCAGGACCCATCGCGCGGCGGGCATTGGAAGTCTCGTGGTCATCGGCGCCGCCGCGCTCGTCACCGGGATCGTGGCCGGCCGGGTAACCAAGGGGACGCAGCATTCCGCCGCCCCGGTTGGCCGGTTCGCCATCGCGACCGGCAGCGACCACCGTCTGACCGCCGCCCCCTCCGGGACGGTTGCGCTCTCGCCCGACGGTGCCTCCCTGGTCTACGCCTCCCAGCAGCTCTACCTGCGGCGGATGGACGAACTCACCGCGTCGCCCGTCCCCGGGACGGAGGGCGGACTGAGCCCGTTCTTTTCGCCCGACGGCCGCTGGATCACGTACTTTGCCGGCACCAGCCTGAAGAAGGTCGCCCTCGGCGGTGGGGCTCCCGTGGCGATCCAGACGGGGAGCCTCGCCGTGCGGGCGGCGATTTGGCTCGACAGCGGGACGCTGGCCATTACGCCGGCCGACGGCTCGATCCGGCGGCTGAGTGGAGATGGCACGACGACGCTGATCGCGGCGCCGGACTCGGCGATCGGCGAGACCACGCTGTTTCCGGCCGGCGTGCTGCCGGGCGGGCAGGTTCTTCTCGCGATTGGCCTGGCCCAGGGTCGTGCCACCGGACGGGCCGTCGCCATCAACCTCCGGTCCGGCGCCCGGAAAGTCATCATCGAGGGAATCACGTCCGGCTTGGGTTACAACGATGGATACCTGGCCTGGGTGCAACCGGACGGGGCGCTGCTCGCGGCCCCGTTCGACACCGAGCATCTCGCACTCGCGGGCGCCCCCATCACGATCGCCCAGGGCGTGCGGGTCCCCGTGGGCGGCGCGGCGCAGTTCAACGTCTCCCCCGCCGGCTCCCTGCTGTACGTTCCCGAGCTCCCGTTCGACCTGGTGCTGGTCGACCGCGCCGGGCGGTGGCGGGCCATCGCGGACATCAAACGTCGGTTCCACAGCCCGCGCTTTTCCCCCGATGGGCGCCACGTCGCCGTGGACTTCAGCCAGCAGGGTAGCCGCGACGTGAGGATCCTCGATCTCCAGCAACACACCCTCTCGCGCCTCACCTTCGAGAATGATGGACACGACCCGGTGTGGCTGCCGGATGGGCGCAGGGTCGCCTATCTCACCGCGCGCGGTGGCGTCATCGGGATCTTCCTGCGCAACGCCGATGGGAGCGGCGACGCCGAGTCGCTGTTCGTGGGACACACGAACCTGACCGCCGGCGCCTTTTCGCGAAACGGCAAGGAGCTGATCGCGGTTGGCACCGGCAGCAACGGGGCCGATTGGGACCTCGTTACGCTGCCCCTCTCTGGCGAGCGTGCGCCTAGGGCGCTTCTGGCAACCCCCTTCAACGAAGCGTGGCCTGCGCTCTCACCCGATGGTCGTTGGCTCGCCTATCAGTCCGACGAGTCAGGTCAGAACGAAGTGTACGTCCGCCCCTTTCCGGGCCCCGGCGCCAAGGTGCTGGTGTCGCAAGACGGCGGCGCCGAGCCGGTGTGGTCCCGCGACGGCCACGAGCTGTTCTACCGGGGATTTGGCCAGCAGGGCACACCCCTGGTTGCGGTTGCGGTGCGAGCGGCGCCAGAGTTCCGAGTCCTCTCCCGGACGACGTTGTTCGACGCCGCGGATTTCGAGGGCGCCTCACCCCATGCCAACTACGACGCGTCCCCCGATGGCCGGAGCTTTGTGATGGTCCGCCAGGGGCCTCTGTCCGAGATGGTGCTGGTACAGAACTGGGCCGAAGAGGCCCGCCGCCGCGGAGCGGCAGGTCCCAACTAGGCGCGAACCGCCGCAAACCGGCGGCAGGCTCCACCAACTGTCCACTTTCGTGCACACTCCGACCGTCCAGAGCCGGAGGCAATCCTGCCGGCAGCGAAGAAATCCTCAGGCCAGTGCTGTCATCCAGCCCGCAGCGTCCGGATTCATCCAGCGGGAGCGTCGTTACTTCGGCAGAATCCGCATCCAGGCCCCAAGGCTCGCCTGCAGGCGACGGCGCTCGTAATCCTTCGGTCGCGCCCGCATGTCGGCTGGCAGAGTCCTGATGCGCGCGCCGGCATCCGAATCCCTTTCGGAAGGAGGGCATTCACCGCGAAAGAAGCCGGTCTCACGCAGAGGGGCACGGATGCATTCGGCAGAGTCCGCATTCAGTCGTAGACCTGCGATTCTCCCTGCCGACGACCCGATGTAATCGTCAGCGGTATCGGGCAGCCGGCAGAGTCACAGATCTTTTCGATGTCATTTGCGATCGTGA
>JBGPGM010000337.1:0-3672 GCA_041483855.1 Phycisphaerae bacterium
CCGTGTGCACCGACAGCACCGTGTCCCAGTTACTCCCGCAGGTGTCGATATCCAGCTGGCGGTTGATCGGCGGCGTGATCGCGTACCACACGTCCGGCGTCGTCGATGACGAGCCGCACGTGGTCTGGCCGTCGTTGGTGGCGCCGATCGTCGTGCCCGTGTAGGTGCCCGGAGCGATCACCGGCGCCGTGGCGCAGGTGTTGGACTGCGCGAGAGCGGGGGCACCCGCCGTGGCAAGCAGCAGGGCGGGAGCCGCCAGTCGGAGCAGGGAATGGGGAAGCGAGCGATTCCGAGTCATCATGGTGCGCCTCCTCTTGGACTTCTTCGGTGGGACGGCTCTGCGGGACCAAGTGCGCATGTGTGGGTTGGAGAGTTCGATTGCGGCCGCGGGGCCGCAGGATCAAGGGTTTCCCCTGGATCTGGGTGGTGCGCAAAAACGTTGGCCATCTATGGCATCCTATGGCAACCTATGGATTCTCAGGCGACGAGCGTGGTTTTTATCGGACCTGGATCGGCCGCCGGTGGCAATGAATGGGGGACAGGGAACAAAACCCGGGAGCGGGGGCGCTGGGGCACCGCGCCGCGATCGTGCGGTGGACGCATGGGGCACCCCCTCCCCTCGGGCGCGTCGGCAACCGAGGGAGTGGTAGTTTACCAGAACGCGGCGGGGCACGCAAGAGGCGGGCACGCCGCCGGGTTCGCCGCTGCTATCCGGCGCACCCCGCGAAGAAGGCTGTCAGGAAGTCAAAGAAGTCCTGCGAGTTCGTCACGCCGTCGCCGTTGAAGTCGGCGCTGCCCGCGAAGAAGGCCGTCAGGTAGTCGAAGAAGTCCTGGCTGTTGATGACCAGGTCGCCGTTGACGTCCAGGCACGTCGGGGAGCCGGGGAACTGGTTCGGGTTCGTCGGATCGCTGCACACGGCGATCTCGTCCTGGTCGTACCAGCCGTCGCCGTCGCGGTCAATCCCGATCCGCGTCTGCGTGCCCATCGGCACCACCGTGTACGTCAACTCGCTGCCCGGGCCCGCCAGCGCCAGCAGCCCCGCGGCCGTCTGCGTTTCCGCCCGCCGGTCCGATTGGAACTGCCCGCCGCCCAGGTACGTGTACCCGCGCTGCCGCCCGGCCACCACCCCCTTGACCACCAGGCCTACCCGCGACAAGTCCGCCTGTTGCCGCATGCTGGCGATCAGCGCCGCCTGCGCCGGCGGCACGGCTGCGCCGTTGAGCACAGTCGTCTGCACGCCCACCGACGCGCGGGTGTCCTTGCTGGCGACGCCCGGCGGCTCGAGGGGGCTGGTCGGCGAGCCCTGCGGCAGGTCCGACCCGGCGAACGACAGCAGGAACGCGACCAGGTTGGCCACCTCCTGATCGCTGGCGGGCACGAAGACCGGCTCGGAGACGAACCGTTCCAGCGAATCCACGCTGCCGTCGTGCAGTACGCCGAACCCGGCCATGTTGCGGGTCTGCGTCGCGTTGAACCCCACCTTCTTGTACTCATTCCGCAACTGCGGGATCTTGGTCGAGATGTTGGTCGTCCCGTCCACCGACACCAGCCCCAGGTGGTGCTGGCCGAGGGTCCCCACCGGGATCGGTTGGTACGTCGTCCCCACCAGGGTCATGTCCGTCCCCGCCCCGGTCGGCAGCGTGTGGCACGTGACGCACGCGAAGACGCGGTTGTCCAGCGGCCGGCTCGTCGAGCGGTACAGCGCCAGCCCCGCCTGGGCATCGCCGTTGGCCAGCGGCTGTCCCGCCGGAGAGAACCGCCCCGTCGTGAAGTGCCCCGGCAGCGGCACGTTCGTCGAGAGCGAGTTGTCGAAGTTCCGGTAGGGGTTCGGCGGGAAACTGATCGTTGCCAGGAAGTCCTCGAACTCCTGCATCTCCGCCGTCGTCAGCGTCGTGTCGTCCCCCTGCAAGCCCATGAACGCCGGCGCGAAGTCCTCGATGCCGCGCCGGTCCCCGCGCCAGTGGTGCGGCTCCTTGCCGATGATGTCCTGCAGCGTCTGCGTCGTCATGGGGCCCTTCATCGGGTGGAACGGTTGGAACGCCACCGGCGTCGGCGGGAACACCGGCGGCGGCGCCAGCCCGAAAAGCCCGAACCCCAGGTTCCGGTCCGTCAGCGGGGCGATCGACCCGGTCGGGTCGCCCAAGTCCCACGCCAGCCGGTCCATTTTCCCGTCTACGTGGCACGAGGCGCACGCGATCTGCCCCAGCCCCGAGTTCTTGTGCGTGTCGTACAGGTGTTTCCGGCCCGTCCTGATGACCAGCGGCGTCGGATCGAAGAATCCAACCTGCGCCACCTCCGTCTCCGTCACCAGGTCCACCACCGACAGGCTCGCCGAGAATCGGTTGAGCACGTACAGCCTGGCGCGCCCCTCGTCCAGCGCCAGCCCCGTCGCCCCGTGCCCCACCGGGATCGTCTCGTGCAGCCCGGCTCGCTGGCCCGACGCGTTGATCACGATCACGTTGTCCGACCCCATCCCCGACACGTACGCCCGCGTCCCCGCCGCGTTGAACACCCCGCCCCGAGGATCCCCGATCGACTTGTCCCTCTCGCTCTGGGGTACCGTCGGCGCGGTGTAATCGAGGTGCGGGTTCAGGTCCCGCACGGTGCGCACCGCGAAGTTCGCCGGGTCCACGATCGCGGCCTCGACCCGCAGGAACCTGCCCTGCACCACCGGCTCGAACCGCACCTGGTTCGTCGCGTCCGTCCCCACCACGACGATCTGGCCCGTCGCCGGGTTCACCGTCGCCGCCATGCAGATGTTCATCAGCCCATCCGCGTAGGCCACCGACAGCGTCCCCGCGTTGATCGCGGCCACGTCGTGGTCCCACAGGTCCCAGCCTACCGGCCGCCCCGAGTGCCCCGCGTTGGGGCCGGAGACCAGGTCCGTCCAGTCGTGGTTGTTGTCGTCCATCCACTGCCCGGCGGCGTTCTTCTTGACGATCAGGCTCACCCGGATCGCCGGCAGCACGGCCGGGTTTATCGGCGGGCTGAACGCCGTGCCCGCGTTGGGCGGCGGGTTCACGCCCCCGTACGGCCCGATCGAGTCGTTCACCACGTTCGGCGGGAACGCGATATTCGCGCCGCCCGCGTTCAACGCCGCGCCGCCCAGGACCGTCGAGTGGTTCCCCGACTCGAAGATCGCCGCGTAGACCGTCGCGCCGTCCGGGCTGACCGCCAAGGCTCGCGGCCGGTCCCCATCCACCACCACTCCCAACGCCGCCGCCCCCAGGTTCGCCGGGTCGAACACCTGGATCATGTTCGCCATGGAGCACGACACGAACGCTCGCCGGGGCGTCCCGGCGAACACCACGTCGCACGGCTCATCGGCGGTCTTGAGCGTGTTCACTACGTTCATCGTCGTCAGGTTCACGATGCTCACGCTGTCGGAGATGTTGTTGACGACCCACGCCTCGGTGTTCGTGCGGGCCCGCACGCTCATCGGGTCCAGCCCGACGGGGACCGACCCCACGTGGACCGGCCCGCCCGCTGTCAGGTCGAACACCTCAAGCCGGTCGTCGGCGAGGTTGGTGACCAGCAGGCGCGAATGGTCCGGCGTGATGTCCATGGGGTGGATCGGCGCGTTCTCCCAGTTGACGAACGACGGCAGTGTCGTCCGCGGGTCGCCCCCGCCGTCCCCGCCCACCGCCCCCGCCCCCCCCGCTGCGGAACGG
>JBGPGM010000338.1:0-3663 GCA_041483855.1 Phycisphaerae bacterium
CTCTTCGGCGTTGAGGTGCTCCCGAGCCGTTTGCTGGGCCTGGCGCAGGCACCCGATCAGGTCCAGGCGCGTTGCACCCTCTTCGGGCAGCGCTTGGAACGCCGCGAGGCGCTCGTCCACGTTCCTCGCCTCGCTGGCGGGGTCGAAGTGCAGCTGCTCCGCGCCTGGATTCGTGGTCGGCACGCGCTTGTCGAAGAGCGCAGGGTCCCGGAGTCCACCAGGATCGGAAAACGTCCGTTCCGGAGCCAGAGCGTTACCGCCGAGTCTCGCCGACGCATCCCGCAGCAGGGCATTCGTCCTGGTATCGATGCGATTGGAGTTGCTGCCGCAACCCAAACACCACAATAACACTAATGCAACACCACCCCAGCAGGACAGGCGGCCGTCGATTGTACGGCAATTAATAGGGTACAATGCGCCAATCTCCCTGGTTTGAGCGCGCCAGTGTACCAATGCGCTGCACCTGTCGTTGCGATTGGGACAGAGCCTCCATATCCTTGCAACCTTGTTCCTTACGGCCGGGGGCCCGGCGGGGGTGGGCATCCGTGGCGGCCTCTACCACACCTCAAAGTGGGTCAGAACCCAAACACGGAGCCCGCCCCGACCATGGCAGCCATCACCTATGACGGGCAGAGTTTCATGGTTGACGGCCGGCGCGTCTGGCTGGTAAGCGGATCGATCCAGTACGCCAGAATCCCGCGCCAGTACTGGGCCAGCCGCATCGGTTTGGCCAAGCAGGCGGGACTGAACACCATCGAGACCCCCGTCTTCTGGGCCCGGCACGAGGCCCGCCAAGGACAGTTCGACTTCACCGGTGACAACGACCTGCGCCACTTCGTCGGGCTGGTCGGCCAGGCGGGGATGTACTGCATCCTCCGTCCGGGGCCGTACATCGGCGCCGACTGGGACCTGGGCGGGCTGCCTCCCTGGCTCCTGGGGCTGAACAACATCCGGCTTCGCACCGCCAGCGCGCCGTTCCTGGAAGCCTGCTCCCGGTACATCACCGCGGTCGCTGCGCAGGTCCGCGACCTGCAGGTCACCAGCCCCGGCGGCGGCGGCCCCATCATCCTCGTGCAGAGCGAGTCCGGCTGGACCTGCGGCGACGATGCCCTGGCCGGGACGTACCTGGGCGAACTGAAGCGCTACTACCGCGAGGCCGGCCTGACTGTCCCGACCATCAACGCCAACGACCTGTGGCAGGCCGCGGAGGGCGAGATCGACTGCTGGACCGGCTTCGACGAGCTGCTGGGACATCTGCGCCAGTTGGCGACGGTGCGTCCGGAGCAGCCGCGCCTGGTCGTGGAGTTCCGCGTCGGGAACACGGACACGTGGGGCCGCCCCGCCCGTCGCGACAATACACCGGCGATGGTCCTGCGCCGGCTGGCGCAGGTGCTGGCGGCGGGTGGACAGTTCAACATCGATCCGTTCTGCGGCGGGACGAACTTCGGGTTTTCCGGCGGGCGTGTCGGGGAGCAGCCGGAGGGGTTCGTGACAACGTCGTACGACCGGGGCGCGCCGGTTTCGGAACTGGGCCAGCCCGGCCCCACTTACCGGGCGGTGCGCCGGCTCTGCACGTTCGCGTCCCGCTTCGGCCGCCTGCTGTCGCACCTGGACCCGAAGCGCCAGTCGGTGACTCTGCACCCCGATTCGCCCGTCACTTTTCCCGCCTCTCTCAGGCGTGCCCTCTCCGTCGTCCACGCGACCGGACCGCAAGGCGGAGTCGTCTTCGTCTTCGGCGACGAAGACTCGGGCTCCCTCCACCCCTCCGCCGCGCCCGAGCCGGGGCGCGGCGCGGGTTCGCTGCTCCTGCCGGACGGCACGGCGCTGCCGTTCGACATCGGCTCGCAGCCCGTCGCATGGTTCGTGTTCGACGCCCGCCTGAACGGACGGGCTCACCTGGACTATTGCAACCTGAGCGTCTTCGCCGCCGCCGGGCGGTCGCTGGTGTGCTTCGGGCCCGCCGGGGCCCTCGGCGTGGTGTCCATCAGCGGCTCGCCCCTGGAGCTCACGGTCCCGCGCGGCAAGGACTCGCTGGTCGTGGACCACGAGGGCGTGCTCGTCGTCGTCGCCAACACCGAGCAGATCGACACGATCTACCTGGAGGGGGAGACCGTGTATCTGGGCGTTGGCGGCCTGACTCGCGAGGGCCAGCCTGTCGCGCACCCTGAGCACCGCCTCTACACGTGCATCGCCCCCGACGGCCAGGTCTCAACCCGCCGGGCGCCGTCGCCGGGCGCCCAGGGAACCCACGCCAGGTCGGCAACCCGGGGCAATGGCGGGCGCGCACGCGCCGCGGGCGGGGCGGCGGTCCGGGTCAAGTCGGCGTCGGACGCGATCGGGGAACTCGGGCAGATGGGGGCAGTGGGGGGCCGGATTCGGCTTGGCGAGTGGGCGTTGGCCGCGGCGACCGACTACACCTCCGGCCAGAGCGCCCGGTTCGCATCCATCGCCGGCCCTGCCGATCTGAACAGTCTCGGGTCGGCGTACGGGTATGGGTGGTACCGATTACGGTTCAAGTCCACCACGGCCCGTAAGCAGCGGGTCATCTTCGACCGGTCCGGCGACCGCATGCACGTCTGGGCGGACGGGCACGCATTGGGGGTAGTCGGGCGCGGCCCCGGCGCGACGAACGAGGGGCTGCTGGCCCTCTCCAGGACCGACCACACGCTGGTGGTTCTGACCGAGAACCTGGGGCGGCCCTCCGGCGGCGCGGACCTCGCCCAGCGAACCGGCCTGTGCGGGCACGCCTGGGCTCTGCGCGCCGTGCGGACGGCCAGGCCGAAGTTGGTCGCGGGAATGCCCGTCGATGTGCTGGCCTTCCGTTCACCGCTGTGGCACGTCCACATGGGCGAGACCACCGACCCGGCCCGCCTGACCTGGACGTTGGCGCACCGTCGCAGGACCCCCCTGGTTGTGACCCTGCCCGCGACCGAGGCGGCGGGACTGCTGCTCGTCAACGACAAGCCCGTCCATTACTTCGAGCGTGGGTCGCCGGGCCGCCTGATGCTCGAGCCCGACAGCCTGTCACGCGGCAAGAATGTCGTGCAGGTCGCCTTCCTGGGCTCGACGGCGGCGCACGCGCCGGAACTGGCGCGCATCGTCGAGTTCGCCGAGGCGGAGCGCTGCCTGACCGCCAAGGCCGAGTGGGCCTTCGCCAAGTGGGAGCCGCCGCCGCCGGACGCCTTCGCGCCGGCCGGCGCGCGCCCGGCGCGACGGACCCGATCCGCGGCGGGCCCGTGCTGGTGGCGCACGTTCGTCACGCCCGACGACTCGGGCCTGCCCGTGGTCCTCGAAGCGACCGGACTGACCAAGGGGCAGATCTACCTGAACAGCCGGCACGTCGGGCGCTATTTCGTGAGCACGGCCGACGGCAGGCCGGTGGGCCCGCAGGTGCGGTACCACGTCCCGCGCCCCTGGTTCATCGCCGGCGCGCCCAACGAACTGCTCATCTTCGACGAGCACGGAGGAAGCCCGGCCCGCTGCCGTTTGCTGGCCGACGCCCACGCCGCGCTGACGGAGTGACCGGCCCGGTTCCGGCCCGCGGCCCGTCAGTGCGAGGGCGGCTTGATGGGCTGGGGAGCGTGCGTCGCGGCCTCGGCCACCTCGGCCTGGATCGCCTGCAACTCCTTGAGCACCATCCGGCGTTCGGCGGGGGGCGGCAAG
>JBGPGM010000339.1:0-3662 GCA_041483855.1 Phycisphaerae bacterium
CCGAAAAAGCGCGCCGTGCCGGCCGCGAGTGGGTCTGGTGTGGATCGTCCGCGACGGAGTTGTGGTTGGAAACGTGCGCCGAACTGCCGCGCTCGACGCGGGGGACCGGGCTCTGAGCCGCACCGTCCGCCCGCCCGGGCGGTCAGCACGTGCGCTCGGCGCCGCGCGGGCGTCGCTCAGAGGATGGTCGCGCCCGGCGGGGGCAGGTCCAGGAGGCCCGCGCGGACGTCCATGAGCCGGTTGTGGCCTGTGCCGGCGTGCTCACCGGCGGTCCGGGGGCACGCGACCGCGTCAAGCCGGGCCAACGAGCAGCCCGGCGACACCGCCGGCTGGCAGCGGTCAAGCCTGATGATGCGCCCCAACGAACGCACCAGCAGGCCCGCGGGCTGGCGCACCATGCCGCGCTCCGCTGTGGCCGGCGCGCTCGTCTCGGGCGCCAGCGGCGCAACCCCCGTCGCCGAGTGGGCCACGACGAGCGTGACCAGCATCAGCAGCGTGGCGGACCCGACCGCGCTCCGCGGCCGCCGAAGGGCGCTCACGGAACAAGCAGTCAAGTTCGGGTCATAGTCGTGCAGAGCGTTCATCTTGGGCCCCCAGAGTGTATCGGCGCGTCCGGCGCCGGGCGATCGTCCGGGTAGGCCGAGATCGAATAGCCCGACCCGATCGCCCCATTCCCTTGTTCCGGCTCGGACGGGTCCGGTTTCCAGGCGCGCGCCGTTCTCCACCGCCTTGTCCCCGCGGGTTGGGACTTGCGACGGCGCGGCGCACGAGATATTGTGGGCGTTCCAGTTCCGAGCGTCCGATACCCAATCCGCCGAGTTTTCCCGTGCCCCCTCGCCGCCCAAGCCCGCCCCGACTGCGGAAGGGAACGGCCGCGGCGCGTGGGCTGTCGAACTGTTGCGCCGAGGCGTAACCCTTCCTCCGAGTCCGAAGGTGGCCCCGATGGTCCCGACCCGTGAAATCCTGCCCGAGACTCGTTCATCGCTGACCCACAAGTTCTGCGTGGCCAACCACGAGGGATACCTGACGGTGGGCATGCACCCCGACGGGCGGCCGGGGGAGATCTTCATCAAGATGTCCAAGGAAGGCTCGACGATGTCCGGGATGTGCCAGGCCTTCTGCCGCGCCTTTTCCATCGCGCTGCAGTACGGCCTCTCGCTGGAAGACGCGGTCGTGCGCTTCAAAGGCATGCGCTTCGAGCCGATGGGGCCGACCAACAACCCCCAGATCCCCGAGGCCCAGAGCATCGTGGACTACGTGGCCCGGTTCCTGGAACTGCACTTCGGCGCGGCCGGATACATGGGCGTTGAACGCGCGCCGAGCGGGCGCGACCGGGTCGGGCCGTAGCGGTCGGGTATCCGCCGCTCCCCGGCGCGGTCGATCTGACCGCCGGTCCCCGCGGCTGCCTTAGCTGATGGCGACCAACCGCTGGCTCGTGCCGTTCTGCACTGCGGCTTCCTCGCGGGCCGCCAGGTACTTCCGCGCCCGCGAGTGCCCATCCTCCGCCGATATCTCCGTGCCGTCGGTCCGGAACCGGCGCACCAGCCGATCGCGGCACAACTTGGCCAGCGCCTGGTTGAGCGCGGACTTGAGTGACCGCTGCACCGCCCGGGTCGAATAGCCGACCCCCCCAAGCCCCGCGGCGATCTCCTCGGTCGTCAGCAGTTGCCCCGCGTTCACCCGGTTGAGCACCCGCAGGACGGCGTCGCCGATGCTCATCCGCCGGCTCTCGCCGTGGGGATCGAAGGCGTGCACGAATGCCTTGGGTTCGCTTGCCGTCAGATGGTGGCTCCCTCCCCCGTTGCCGCCAACCCCCCCGCCCACGCCGTTGCCGCCCCCGTTGACGAACATCCCGTCGAAGGAGACCATCCGCCGGCGTTGCTCGTTCACCAGCGACTGCGCATACCCGCGGATCCGGCTGACGTTCGCCTCCACGCGCTCCGCGGCGGCGTTGTAGATCCGCCGCGCGGCCCGCTCTTTCTCGCGTTCAGCCTCGATGGCCCGGGTGATGCGCTCCAGCCGTTCCGCAATTTCCACGAGTGACAGTTCGGCCGCCGGGCGTTGGTCCGGCAGGACCCCGGCATCGTGGCCCGGGATCGGTTGCAAAGTGGATTCCATTCGCGTGCCCCTGAAATGCGTCCCTGACATCATGCCACCCAAACAGGGGGGTCCCCTGCTAGTTTCACGCATTCTCTTCTCTCAGGCTCCGCGCGATTTACAGACATATACGTAGCCAACGTGGCCAGGTTTGTCAAACCAGGCAATTTGGTGGCAAGATTTCGCCATCGACTGGCCAGGGGTCGCCGCTGGTGGCCTGCCCGCGCACGGATGCCGATCAGGAGCAGGTTCGGGGCATCCCTCAACCGACGATCTCGTATAGACGGGCAAGATGGCAAAGAGCGGGTATCCTTGTGCGGTCGAGATGCGAGGCCGCCGTCTATTTCCACCCGACCAGCGCACGACCAGCGGAGACCATGCCATGACCGATCACGCTGTCCGCACGTTGGGCCGTTCCGACCATCGCAATTCCGGGCAGGGCCGGCGCGGGTTCACCCTGGTGGAACTGCTGGTGGTCATCGTCATCATCGGCGTGCTCACTTCCCTGGTGATCGGCATGGCGTGGCGGGTCACACAGGGCGGGCGGGCGAGCGCGACGCAGAGCGTTCTTCACGCGCTCGACTCGCTCCTGACAGAGCAGGTTGCGGCTCGCGAGGCGCAGCCAAGTCCGTTCGTCAAGACGCGGCCCAAGTTGTACATTGATCTCATTTCGCCCTTGGACAACCCGCGAAACGAGCTTGAGGACCCCCACGAATACGTATTCCCCATCATTGACGGACGAATGAGCGGGCGTGTCTTTCCGATCGTCTTTCCGCTGGAAGGCACACCGCCTGCGGCCGACCATCCGTTTGACCGCGACTTGGACCCAGTTGAACCCTCAGGAGCCCTTTTCCTGCTCGCGCTCGCCGCAGGAGGCGGTAACGCCGACGCGGCTCTAAAGGGGATTGACAGCAAATTCATACAGCGACGCGACGTGTGGGCGTTTGGCTGGCAGGCCGACGATTCTACGGGCGAGCCAACCGGTGGCGCTGTGCGAAAGAGGTTGCGCATCCCGGTTGTTCTCGACGCTTTCGGGAACCCGATCCGGTTCGTACATCCGGCGTATGCCGGTGGCTACGGCGACTATTTCAGCCTCGGCCCGAACCCTCCAAACCCGCCGAGGGGTATGGTGACCCGTCCGCCGTTGACGGTGAGTTATCTCAACGGCGGCTCGCCGACGCCGATGCCCTTCCTACGGTCATACCGACCCTGGAACCTTGACGGCGTGTCGCAGCCCGTCGGCAACCCGGTCGGGGATGGCGACGAGGGGATCTGCCAGGGCGGGAGCCCGTACTTCTACTCCTGCGGCAACGACGGCGACCCAGGAACCCGCAAGGACAACATCTACACGACCACGCCGCAGTTCCCCAAAGAGACAGCCGATTTCTATTGATCGCCGGCCTGGGGCGCCCGGGTGGGCGGGGCCGCCGCGTCCGGATCGTGCCCCGGTTGCGGGGCGCGCGGCACGCGGCTACCATGACGGCACAATCCACGGGGTGTAGCGCAGCTTGGTAGCGCGTTTCGTTCGGGACGAAAAGGTCGGAGGTTCAAATCCTCTCACCCCG
>JBGPGM010000340.1:0-3650 GCA_041483855.1 Phycisphaerae bacterium
CGGGCGCGCCGCACCGAGCATCGTGAGGGACTGCGATCGGTCGTCGGGGGAGAAGGGGGCAGGGTCGAGGCCCGCGGAGGCGCGCGTCTCGGCGACGGCCGCGCCACAGGCGGCTCGCCAGCAGTCCGGGGTGGAGTTGTCGAGCCGAAGCACGCGGGCGAGGGCCCGGTCCGGCCCCGCGGCGACGACGGCGACGGAGCCGGAGTCGCGGTCGGCGTAGACGGCTGTGGAAGCGCCGTCCATGGCGCGGGCCAGGGCAGCCAGCGCGACAACTTCGGGCGTCCAGACCTCAAGGTCCTCGTCGCCGGCCAGCGGGGAGGGCGGCGGCTCGCCGGGACGCTGGGGCCAGGCGATGAGGAGCGCGGCCTCGGCTGCGCCGCGCAGCCCGGGACGGATGATCCCGCCGGTGCGCCGATGGCCCGGGACGTGGGCGGGCAGTTCGGCCTCGGCCAGGAGCGACAGGGCCGCGGCCAGTTGCGCACGATCGCCGGCGGCGCTCTTGTCGGCGGGGATGGGGACGCAGCGGCAGACGGTCTGGGCGGAGGGCACCACGCGGATCAGGGCGTCGGCGGGCGCCGAACGGCCCAGGGCCGCGGCCAGGCCGGCGGTGTCGGCGGCGGCGAAGGAGTTGGCCTCGAGGTTGGACAGGCGGCCCACACCGTCGGCGTTGGCCAAGAGCAGCCGGACGCGCCCGCCCTGGACATGCACGGCGGCGACACGCCGGGCGGAGGAGGCGGCGGGCCTGACGGGAGGCTTGGCGGAGACGGAGGTCATCGGGTCACGAGGTCCTTGATTACGACCGGAAGGGTTGAACGGTCGAGGGTAGCGACGATTTCCACCTGCATGCCGGTGCTGGCATCGACGCCGCGGCAGGAGAGGATGTACACGTTGGAGCGGACATCCAGGATCGGCAAGAGCGCGGCGAGGCGGTCTCGCGTGATGGCGGGCACGTCGAGCAGGTCGATGAGGCTCGTGAAACCGCCGGCGCGCCCGTCACGTTCGAGGATGAGAACGTCGGCCAGGCCGGGATCGATGGCGGGCAGGTACTGGAGGATGTCCGAGGCGCAGGTGTTGATGTTCAGGCGGCCGGGGCGCGGGCCGGTAGCAGCGGCGGCGGGGTCGTCAATGGTCGTCTCGTCGAGCAGGAGGCGCAGCTGATCGCGCGTGAGCGGCTGGATCGGTGCCGCGGCGCTGAAGGCCTGGCCGCCGCCGCCGGGGTTCGCGGCGGGCGCGAGTGCCGGCAGATCCGTGCGGATCAGGTCGGCCATGGTTGAGGTGGACTGGGCGGCGTAGGCGACCAGGGCGTCGGCCTGGGCGGAGTCCAAGCCGAGGCGCTGGGCGGCGTCGGAGGACGTCGCGGTGCGGAGGTTGAGGCGGGGCTGGCCGCTCGCGGCCAGGCCGCCGTCAACGCTGGAGGCGGTAAAAATGGCGGACCAGCCGGCGTCGAGCTTGCCGTCGGCGTTGTCGGGGGGCCAGGAGGCGTCGCCGTCGTCCTCGTTGGGGTCGAGGCGGCCGTTGAGGTTCCAGTCCTCGCCGCGCACCGACTCGACGTGGACGCCGGCGACGAGTTCGAGTTCCTGGATGGTGCGCATGGGGCCGTTGCGAGGCGGGTAGGGGTGCTTGAGGGAAAGGTAAAAGCCGCTCTCGGCGCCGAGGTCGCGGGTGTCGTCGTCGGCGTCGATCCAGTCGAGGATCGAGTCGGCGATGTCCTCGGTCATGTCCGGGACGGCCATCAGGTCGTCCTTGGTGACCAGGTTGATGTTGAGCTTGGCGTGGGCGTCGGCGGGGCCGTCGCGGACCTGGTTGTCCTGGAAGTGCTGGATGCTGTAGGAGGCGTTGAGCAGCCCGGCGCTGGCAACCTGGGCCATGTCGTCCTGGATAGTGAACGCGCTGGAGGGGTCGGGGTTGAGCGTGTCGGACTCGAGGCGGGCGATGGTGGCCTCGATGCCGGCGCGGGCGGCCCACTTGGCCCGCACACGCGCGACCGCCTCACGCCCGGCCACGGCCTGGCGCCACGCCGTGGCCTCCAGCGCGACCAGCACCAGCGAGGCGATGGTCGCGGCCCAGAGCACCAGGAGGGTGGCGAAGGCGCGTCGGGATGAACGTCTGATTGCCTTCATCGTCAGCCCCCACCTCCCCCACCACGGTTGCCGCCTGAGCCTCCACCCCCCGCGCCGCCGCCGCTGCTGCCGCCGGTGGCGGGCGCCGAGGTTGTACCGCCGGCGCCGGTGGTCGGCTGCTGGGTCGAGTCGGCCGCGGCGCTGGTGTCGATGGGCAAGGGCGTGCGGTCGATGGCAACGATGCGCCGGGAGGACAGCACGTACCGGCCGCGGTCGTCGGTGGCGCTCACCGTGACGCTGACGGCGTGCGGGGCGCCGACTTGATCCGAATCCCACTGGTCGAACCAATCGGACCCGTCGTAGGCACGGAACGACAAAGAGACGATGCCGTCAACCAGGGCGGTGGCGACGCCACCGCCGTCGGGGATGTCGTCGGGAACGGGATCGGCGCGGCGCCAGAGGATCAGGCCGGTGTTGGCGCCCGCGCTGCTGCCGCCGGGGGAAGGCGGGGCCTGCACGAACGGCGGCACGGGCTCCAGGCGGTACTGGACCTCGTACTCGCCGCCTTCGGGCGTCTCGGAGCGAGGGCGGACCAGCGTCATCGAGCGCGAGTACACCAGCAGGTCGTCGCGCTCCGCGTCCGGTGAGCCGCCGGGCGTGATGCGTACGCGGGCATACTGAAGGTTGGCGTCGCGAACGACGGTGAGGATGTCCGCGGCGATGCGCTCGGCCGCGCCGTGGGCGCGGCTGAAGGCCTGCAAGCGCGCTGCAGACGCATCGCGCGAACGGACGGCCTGGGTAATGGCGATCGTCGTGGCGCCGGCCAACAGCGAGGTGATGACGACCGCGACGATGATCTCGGCGAGCGTGAACGCACGATGGGCGGCCCGGCGGCTCATGGGACCCTCTCCACGGGGACGGCGGGCTTGCGGTCGGGGTCGGGGTCGTCGCCCAGACGCGGGGCGATGTAGGTCTGGACAGCCACGGTGCGCGCCCGCGCGCCGGCGGCGCTGGTCCAGGTGATGGTGGCGGTGACCAGATACGGGTCGCCGCCGACGCCGCCGGTAAGTTCGACCTTGTAGCGGTAAGCGCCGAAGGGCGGGTCGCAGGGGCCGTCGGCGTTGAAACTCTTGGCGTAGTCGTCCGGGCCGCGGGCCAGGACGAGGTTCAACTGCTCGTCGGCGAGCATGGCGGCGATCTGGAGTTCCTCGCCGCTGATCTGCGAGTGCAGGGCCTGACCGGTCAGGCCGATCACCGCGGCCAGGGAGACGGCCAGCAGGATCGTGCCGATGATCACGTCCACCATGGCGAACGCCCGGCGATCGCGCCGGCGGGCAAGCCGAACTGCGGCGGCCGTCACCACGGCTGGTTCCCCCGGTTGGTCTCGTCCAAGTCCACGTAACGCCACTGGTCGAGGACCGCGGCATCGGGCCCGGAGGCGGGCGAGCGCGACGCGCCCTGGGCCGACGGGGCAAGATTGACCTGCCACGAATCGGCGGTCTTGCCCTGACGCGCCGCCAGCAGCAGCCACAGCGCCGGACGCGGCTGGGTCTGCGGCCAGACTAGCCGCCAGCGACGAGGGTCGAGGGC
>JBGPGM010000341.1:0-3644 GCA_041483855.1 Phycisphaerae bacterium
CACACACACCCTTTCCCAACTCGGGGGGGGGGGGGGGGGGGGGGGGGGGGGGGGGGGGGGGGGGGGGGGGGGGGGGGGGGGGGGGGGGGGGGGGGGGGGGGGGGGGGGGGGGGCCCGGCGGCGGGTCCCGGCCCCGAGCCGGCGGCGCCGGCGGCCGAGGGCGGCACGCCCGCGTAGCGGCACTGGACCACGGGGGAGGCGCATCGCCCCGCAGCGAACTGTTTTTCAGGGGAGCACCCCGTCATGATGATCCACGACATCACGTCCCTGGCCGGCAAGTACAAGGACCGCAAGCGCGTCGGGCGCGGCAAGGGCAGCGGGCACGGCCGGCGGTCCGGGCGCGGGCAGAAGGGGGCGGGCTCGCGCTCCGGCACGGCGCGCAAGACCGGCTTCGAGGGCGGGCAGATGCCGTATTTCCGGCGCATCCGGAAGTTCGGCTTCTCGAACGCGAAGTTCACGACGCCGTTCTGGATCGTCAACCTGCGCGACATCCTGGATCATCCCAGCTTCGCCCGGGGCGGCGAGGTGAGCGCCGAGACGCTCATCAAGGCGGGCCTGATCCGCGACACCAGCCGCGACCTGAAGATCCTGGGCGACCTGGGGGACCGGACGGTGGCGGTGAAGTTGAGCGTGACGGCCAGCCGCGTGTCGGCCAAGGTGCGCGAGGTCGTGACGGCGGCGGGCGGTACCGTGAACGAGACGGGCACGCGCCGGGACATGGTGCGCGGGGTGGACCGCAACTCCGAGGACAGGGCTCCCAAGAACCTGACGAAGAAGCTCAAGCGGGGCTCGAAGAAGGCCAAGGTGGTGGTGGGCGAGCCGGCCGAGGCGGGCGCCGAGAAAACCGAGAAGCCGGAGAAAGGCCAGAAGGCCGAGAAGGGTGAGAAGGGCGAGAGGGGCGAGAAGGACGGCAAGGGCCCAAGGCCCGGGAAACCCGAGCAGGCCTGATTCCTGAGCGGGGGCCGGTGGCGGGCGGCGCCTGAGCGCCGGCGGGACGCACGGACGGCAGCATGCTTCAAGCACTCATCAACGTCTTCAAGATCGCGGAACTGAGGAACAAGATCCTCTTCACGCTGGCGATGCTGGCGGTGTACCGCGTCGGGCACTGGATCCCGCTGCCGGGCGTGGACCAGGCGCTCCTCAAGCGGGCCTTCGAGAACGCGGCGCAGGAGGACAGTGCGGCGGCGCGGGCCGCGAACTTCGTGGCGATCTTCTCGGGCGGGGCGTTCGCGCATTCGACGATCTTCGGGCTGGGGATCATGCCGTACATCTCGGCGTCGATCATCTTCCAGTTGCTGGCGTCGGTCTCCAAGCGGCTCAAGGACCTGCAGAACGAGGGCCCGACGGGCCGGCAGAAGATCCTGGAATGGACCCGCCTGGCGACGATCGGGCTGTGCATCGTCCAGGCGGTGGGTTGGCTCAAGTACATCACGTTAAGCAACCTGGTCTACGCCGGGTGGGCGTCGAGCCCGATCTGGTGGATCATGGCGGTGGCCGCGCTGACGGCGGGGACGGTCTTCCTGATGTGGCTGGGCGAGCAGATCGACAAGCACGGGATCGGCAACGGCGTGTCGTTGATCATCATGGCGGGGATCCTGACGGGGATCCCCACGGCGATCACGCAGGTGTGGAAGAGCTTCGCCCCGGGCGAGGTCAACGGGATCGGGTACACCGGGCTGTTCTCGATCCTGGCGGGGTTCGTGCTGGTGACGGGCGGCTCGGTCATCATGACGGTGGCCCAGCGCCGCATCCCGATCCAGCAGGCCAAGCACACGCGCGGGCGGAAGACATTCGGCGGGCAGAAGTCGTACCTGCCGCTGCGAGTCAACCACGGCGGGGTCATGCCGGTCATCTTCGCGTCGTCGCTGATGATCTTCCCGTCGGTGATCTTTGGCATGGTGTCCAAGAACCTGGGGGCGGTGTCGGGGGGCGGGTTCTGGACGGACCTATTCCATTGGCTCAACGACAGCTTCAACCACGGTCAGTTCCTGTACGTGCTGTGCGAGATCGTGCTGATCTACTTCTTCTCGTACTTCTGGATCACCGTGCAGTTCAACCCGGAGGAGATGAGCAAGCAGTTGCGCGACCACGGGTCGTTCATCCCCGGGCTGCGCCCCGGGCCGCGCACGGCGGAGTACCTGGAAACGGTGATGGAGCGGATCACGTACGTGGGGGCGGCGTTCCTGGCGGTGATCGCGGTGACGCCGATGGTGGTGAACACGGCGTTCAACATCTCCTACCAGGTGACGCAGTTCCTGGGGGGGACGGGGCTGCTGATCGTGGTGTCGGTGGCGTTGGACTTCATCCAGCGCGTCGAGGCGAACCTGCTGATGCGCAACTACGCCGGGTTCCTGGGCGGCGCCGACCAGGGCAAGGGCCCGAAGATCCGCGGGCCGCGCTAGAGCAGGAACCGGCGGGACGCGCCGATCGCGGGCGATTCGGACTAGAATGCGTCCGCGCGGGACGGGGGGCGGCGCCGGGACGATGCGTCCGGGCAGAAGGGCTCATGACGAAACAGGACGACAAGCTAACCCTGGACGCGGTGGTGGTGGAGGCCCTGCCCAACGCGATGTTCATGGTCAAACTTCCCAACCAGCACAAGGTGCTGGCGTACGTGTAGGGCAAGATGCGGATGAACTACATCCGGATCCTGCCCGGGGACCGGGTGACCGTGGAGATGAGCCCGTACGACCTGACCAAGGCGCGGATCACCTACCGGCACTGAGGCGATGAAGGGCCGCCGTCCGGGTCGGGCCGGACCGCGGAAAAGGACCGGACGGGGGATGACCGGGCCGGGGGTGAGCGGTATTATTCCGGCCCGGCTGGACGACCAGGCAGGAACCGGCGGGGGGTCGAAAGGATGGTCGCCGTGAAGGTCAAAGCCAGCGTCAGGCGTATCTGCGGACAGTGCCAGATTGTGCGGCGCAAGGGCAAGGTCCGGGTGATCTGCAAGGCCGACCCGAAACACAAGCAGGTCCAGGGCTGACCCCCGCCGACCCTTGGAACCCTGACGCCGGGCCCGCCCCCCGGCCTGACCGGGCTCAGGGCTGCGGCGGATCGGATCGAGACAGGAGCGACCCAGTGCCACGTATCGCCGGCATCGACGTGCCCGACAAGAAGAAGATCCAGTTCGCGCTGCAGTACATCCACGGGATCGGGCAGCGCTTCGCGCACGACATCCTGGCCGAGGCGCACATCGATCCGAACGTCCGGTCGAACGAGCTCAACGAGCAGCAGGTGGCGCAGATCAACGCGATCATCGACACGACGTACCTGGTCGAGGGGGCGTTGCGGCGTCAGGTCTCGCAGAACATCCAGCGCCTCAAGGACATCCGCTGCTACCGCGGGGACCGGCACCGCAAGGGCCTGCCGGCGCGCGGCCAACGCACGCGGAGCAACGCCCGGACCCGCAAGGGGCGCAAGAAGACGGTCGCCGGGAAGAAGGGCGTCAAGGCCAAGTGATCGGGCCGCCATCGGATCAGATGGGGGGAGGTCCCGGGGGGGAGCACCGTGTACCGCGGGGACGACCCGGAGAGGTCGGACGATCCGCAGAGGGTTGAATGGCAAAGAAGGCGAAGAAGGTCCGCAAGAACGTGGTGCGCGGCGTGGCCCACGTCAAGGCGACCCACAACAACACCATCGTG
>JBGPGM010000342.1:0-3643 GCA_041483855.1 Phycisphaerae bacterium
CTGGGACGGCGAGTGGTTCCGCTGCGCCACCCGCGACGACGGGCGGTGGATCGGCACACGCGAGAACACCGAGGGGCGGATCTACCTGAACCCTCAGACGTGGGCGACCCTGAGCGACGCGGCCGGCGTCCATCGGGCCGACGCGGCCTGGCAGTCGGTCAAGGCGCACCTGCTGGCCCCGATGGGCCCGCTGCTGCTGGCGCCGGCGTACACGGAGCCCGACGCGGGGATCGGCTACATCACCCGCTATGCGCCGGGGCTGCGCGAGAACGGCGGGGTGTACATGCACGCGGCCGCGTGGGCGCTGGGCGCGGCGTGCAAGCGAAAGGACGTGGAGGCGGCGGAGCGGATCTGGCGGTCGGTTTCGCCGCCGCGCCGGTGCGCCGCCGGGTCCGATGGGGGCGACGGCGTGCGGCGCTACCAGGCCGAACCGTACGTGACACCGGGGAACGTGGATGGGCCGGCCTCGGCGCTGCCGGGGCGGGCGGGCTGGACGTGGTACACGGGCTCGGCGGCCTGGCTCAACCGGGTGAGCCTGGAATGGGTGCTGGGGATCCGGCCGGTGTGGACGCGGGAGGGGACCGGGCTGCTGATCGACCCGTGCCCGCTGCCGTCGCTGGGCCAGGTGGACGTGACGCGCACGTGGCGGGGCCTGGCGGTGCGGGTGCGGTTCGATGCGCGGGAGTATTCCGCGGCGATGCCGGCGCGGCTGACGGTCAATGGCGCGCAGGTGGAGGGCGGTGTCCTGCGCGCGGATGATTTCCCGGAGGGCGGGGCGATCGACGTGCGAGTGGATTGGGGGCTACGGACCAGGCCGGCGCTGGGTCGCCCGGCCGCAGCGAGCGGGAGGACCAAGGCATGAACGCGGCACAAGCGGCGAGGCGGCGGCGGGAGTGCAGGGAATGCCGGGGCGGGTTCACGCTGATCGAGTTGCTGGTGGTGATCAGCATCATCGCTCTGCTGGTCGGCCTGTTGCTGCCGGCGCTGGGCAAGGCGCGCCTGGCGGCCCAGGCGATCAAGTGCAAGGCCAACATGCGCCAGATCGGGGTGGGGATCCAGATGTTCCTGGACGCGCAGAAGGAAAACAACCGGAGGTTCCTCGATCTGCGGCCGCGGTTCCCCACCAACCGCGTTGTCCGCGACCACTGGAACGCGGTGTACCAACTCGAGGAGTTCCTCGGCTCGCCGCCGAGCCGCGACGTCAACGGACAGTTCCTGGGCGTGACGCAGAACCCGATCTTCATCTGCCCCTCGGCGCGCGGCGGATCGAGCGTGCTGGACCCGACGACGCGGAACGCCATGCGGCTGGCGGGGATCTTCAATGTCTTCGATTTCAATGGCGATCAGATCGACGACTACATCAGCGAGTACTGGTTCAACGACTCGTACGCCGAGCCCTACGCGAGCACTCCCACCCACCAGCACGGGGTTTCCAACCAGCGCATGGCCGCCATCGAGCACCCGGAGGAGGTCGTCTGGATCGCCGACGCGGTGGACTGGATCCCGCGCCACGAGGGCAAGACGAACTTTCTCTTCGGCGACGGCAGCCTGCGGATCGAGACGCTCCCGCAGTCGATCTATGACGAGGCGCTGGTGACCGACCCGTACGGCGCCCCGGGGCCGTTCTATAACTGGGGGCACTACTATCCCAACCGCTACGGCGGTTGACGGGCCGGCCAAGGACTCCACCATGAACAAGTTACGCCAGTTCGTCAACAGCAAGCCGTGGCTGGGCTGGACGCTGGCCGCGGCGCTGCTGGTGCTCAGCATCGTGCTGTATTACCGCCTGAGCGGCAAGAACGACCCGTACAGCGTGGAGCGCATGTCGGAGATGGTGACGATCAAATGCGTCGAGACCGGTGACGAATGGACGATGAACCGTGGGATGATGGAGAAGACGCTGCGCGAGCGCGGCACGGTGCTGAGCCCCAGCGAGGGCCTGCCCAACCCCAAGACGGGCCGACTGACCGGGTTCCCGTTCAACAAGAGCGAGTGGGAAGCGACGATCGCCCGCATCAACCAGGAGAAGCAGGACGTCCTGGAGAAGCGCGTGCGGAGGCCGGCCAAGTGACGCGGCAACGGGCGCGCGGCGCGCTCCGGGCGGCGTGAGGGCGCGCCATGAGCCTCCTTGAGTCATCCATGCGGATCACGCGCCGGGCGGCGGTCGGGGCCCTGGGCGCGGCCGGGCTGGGCTTCGCGCTCTTCGGGCCGCGCGGGAGCAAGGAGCAGAGCGGCGGGCGCCTCGTGCTGGACTACTGGGAGAAGTGGACCGGGCACGAGGGCGCCGCGATGCAGAGGGTCGTGGACGGCTTCAACGCCAGCCAGGACCGCCTGTTCGTCCGCTACTTCGTGACCAGCCAGATCGGGCAGAAGGCGCTGATCGCCATCGCCGGGGGCGACCCGCCGGACATCATCGGCCTGTGGAACTTCAACGTCCCGCCGTACGCCGAGAGCAACGCGCTGCTCCCGCTGGACGAACTGGTCCCGAGCCTGGGTGTGCGCCTGGAGGACTACGCCCCGGGCGTGCGCCAGGTGATGACGCACCGGGGCCGGTTCTGGGCGGTTGTGAGCACGGCGGGCACGTTGGCGATGTACTACAACCGTGCGCTGCTGAGCGCGGCGGGGCTGGACCCGGGCCGCCCGCCCCGCACGGTGGCGGAACTGGACGCGGCGCACCAAGGGCTAGTCCGGGCGGACGCGTCGGGGGAACTGGATCGGGTCGGGTTCCTGCACACCGAGCCGGGGTGGTGGTCGTGGATCTGGGGGTACCACTTCGGCGGGAGCATCTACGACGAGGCGAGCGACCGGTCCACGATCGCGTCGGCGGAGAACGTCGCGGCGTACGGGTGGATGCAGTCGTACCCGGCGGCGCTGGGCGTCGATCGGGTCGAGCGGTTCCGCGCGGGGCTGGGCAGCTACAACACGCCGCAGAACGGCTTCCTGACCGGCAAGGTGGCCATGGAGGTGCAGGGGCCGTGGCTGGCGAACATGGTGGCGGCGTTCCGGCCGGACCTGGATTACGGGGTGGCGCCCATCCCGGTCGATGAGCGGGTGTACGACGCGGCGGCGCCGGTGGCGCTGATCGACACGGACGTGCTGGTGATCCCGCGCGGGGCGCGCCACCCGAAGGAGAGCATGGAGTTCATCGCGTACACGCAGCGGCGCGAGGTGTGCGAGGCACTGGCCAAGGCCCACTGCAAGGGCTCGCCGCTGCTGGATGTGAGCGAGGACTTCCTGGCGTCGCACCCGAACCGCGGCGTGCGTCTGCACACGGAACTAGCCCGTAGTCCGCGTGCGTTCGTCGCGCCGCGCACCCGAACGTGGCAGCAACTCAAGGACGAGACCGACGCGACGGTGCAGCGGATCTGGCGGCTGGAGAAGCCGGCGCCGGCGTTGCTGGGCGAGTTGCAGGCCCGCTCCCAGACGATCGTCGATCACGCCGCGGACCAGCGGGCACGCCGGAAGGGACGGGCCGAAGGCCCAGCCGGCGGGGCCGCGGGGGGCGGGGCGTGAATGTGCGGCGCGAGCTGACCGGCCTGGCCTGGGTGAGCCCGTGGCTGATTGGCAGCGCTGTGTTCCTGTTCCTTCCGATGGGCCTGAGCCTGTATTACTCGCTCACCGATTACTCGATGCTCGAGCCGCC
>JBGPGM010000343.1:0-3640 GCA_041483855.1 Phycisphaerae bacterium
GAGAGGGAGGGACCCAGCCCCACAGGCCGGTTCGTGCGGCCGTGCCCGGGCCAACCGGAAAGGGGCTAAGGCGCGGATGCTAAAGGCAGCGGCCCCGGACCACAACCGGGGCCGATGGGCCCGTGCGCATCACTTGGCTTCGACCCGGTAAGAGTGCAGAGTGTCGTGCACCGCCTGCTCGATGGGTGTCGGGGTAAATCCCGGCAGCAATCGTCGCAGTTTGGCGTCATCCAGGATCACCGGCGTCTCCCACAGGTACCGCAGTTCCATCAGTTCGCGTGCGATCGGGTTGATGAACCCGATGACCTTTACGAACCGCCACGAGATCACGCCGACATCGATCTCCGGGTGACCCGCCTGAGACCCGATCAGCCGCAGGAACTCCCGCGTGGACGCCGGCAGGTACCCCCCGAAGTTGATCAACTCGAATGGGGCCAGCGTCGGAGCGAGGTCCAGCAAGTCCGCCGTCGCCCGGGCCAGATCCGGCACGTAGCACCACTGGTGCGGCGCCTCGATGTCGCCGATCGTGCGCAGTGTCTTGCCGGCCCAGGCCCGTAGGAACACCGGATCGACCCCCGCGTTCCGCACCGTCGGGCCGAAGTAGTCGCCCGCCCGCAGCACGATCACCTTTACCCCACCCCTCCCCCCACTGCGCCCATCCTCCGCGGCCGCCCGCAACGACTCCTCCAGCGCCGCCCGCAGCCGCCCCTTCTCCGAGTTCGGCTGGTTCGGCGCATCCTCCGTCAGGGCGCGCCCCGTTTGTGCCCCCAGCCCGTACACGTTGCCCGGGAACAGGATGGTCACCGGACCCCCGCCCGACGCGCGCGCACCGCGCGCCGCCGCGATCACGTTCTCCGTCGCCCGCTCCATGTTCCCCGCCCACTGGTGGTACGGGTAGTTCACACCGTGGATGATGGCCTGGCACCCCGCCGCGGCCTTGGCCACCGCCGCGCCCTCGCGGGCGTCGCCGACGACGTAATCCGCGTTGGCCCGGTTGCCGAAGCGCAAGCGCGCCTTATCCAAGTCGCGCACCATGAGCCGCACCGACCGCCCGCGCGCGAGCAGTTCAAGAGCGATCGCCCCGCCGAACGAGCCGGTCGAGCCCAGGATGAGGATGTCTGAACCCATGCGGTCCTCCGAGACTGGTGCATCGGAGGATCGTGGTTAGGGGCTTGAATCGGGGCCTCCCCCGGGGGAATACTTCAAGCCTACCGCCCCCGCGACTTCTTCCCCTTGCTCCCTGCCTTCGCGGCCTTGCCCGCGGGACCTGCCTTCGCCCCATTCCCCGGCGCGCCCTTGCGCCCATCCCGCCCCGCCGTCCCCTCCTTGCCGCCATCCGCATTCGGCGCCCACACGTTCGCCTGGCTGGCCCCGTCCGCCGTCGCCGGCGCGCCGTTCAAGCGGATCTCACCCGCCCGCAGCCTCGGGAAGTGTTCCCCCTGCCACGACGCCGGGTACTTCGGGTCGTCCAGGTCCAGCGCCGCCTTCGTCGGGAAGAGCGGGCGGAACGTATCGCACATGACCGCCAGTTCCGCCGTAAACGTGGCCCCCAGGCTCGCCTCGATCGTCCCCGGGTGCGGCCCGTGCGGGATCCCCTGCGGGTGGGCCGTGATGCTCCCCACCTCGATCCCCTTGCGGCTGCCGAAGCTCCCCGCCACGTAGTACAACACCTCGTCGCTGTCCAGGTTCGAGTGGTTGTACGGCACCTTGATCGCCTTGGGGTGCCAGTCCAGCATCCGCGGGCAGAACGAGCAGATCACGAAGTTGTGCGCCTCGAAGGTCTGGTGCGTCGGCGGCGGCATGTGCAGCTTGCCCGTGATGGGGCTGAAGTCGTCGATGTTGAAGATGTACGGGTAGTAGCACCCGTCCCAGCCCACGATGTCCAGCGGGTGGTAGTGGTACACGTACGCATGGACGCAGTCGCGCGCCTTGATCCGCACCTCGTGGTCCCCCATCTCGTCCACCGTCATCGGCGGCTCCGGCGCCCGCAGGTCCCGCTCGCAGTACGGCGCGTGCTCCAGGAACTGCGCCGTGGCCTTGGACACGTACCGCGCCGGCGGCATGATGTGCGAGCCGTTGCAGGTCTCGATGCACAGGAACTTGCCGTACGGCACCTGCTCCACCGGCGGCTCCCCTTCGCCCGCCTGGCGCCGCCGGTCGAACTCCATGCGGTAGACCACGCCCTTGGGGATCACGATGTAGTCGTGCGGGCCGAACTTGAGCGTGCCCATCATCGTCGAGCACGTGCCGCGCCCGTAGTGGATGAACAGGCACTCGTCCCCCTGCCCGTTCTTGAAGTGGTAGTCCATGGCCTGCGCGGGGTTGCACACCGACATCTCGCAGTCCGCGTTGCCGAAGAGCACCGTCCGCCCGGTAATCGGATCGCCCCTGGCCTTCATGGGCGCGGTCTTGAGGTGGCGCATCCGCATCGTGTCCGTCTCGACATACTCGGGCCTGGTCGAGTACATCGTTTTCCAGCCGCTCACCTGCGTGGGCGGATGGATGTGGTACATCGTCGATGACGGGCCGGAGAACCCCTCGGTGCCGAAGAGTTCCTCCGAGTACAGCGCCCCGTCGGGACGACGGAACTGCGTGTGACGCTTCTGGGGGATCTGGCCCAGTCTGGTGTAGTACGGCATGCTGGCGTCTCCGTGCTGCTGCTCGGGGAGTTTAGGGCCGGGTCGCGCGGGAGTTGCACCATGCAGGGCACGGGGATCTCGGCTGCTGGCGCGGTACAGTCCGCCCATGCCCACCGAGCCGAGCCGCATCGCCATGTGGTCCGGGCCCCGCAACATCTCCACCGCCATGATGCGCGCCTGGAGCAACCGCCCCGACACCGCCGTCACCGACGAGCCCCTCTACGCCCATTATCTCCTGACCACCGGAGCCGACCACCCCGGGCGCGACGAGGTCATCGCGGCCTGCGAAACCGACTGGCGCAAGGTCGTCGCCGACCTGACCGGCCCCGTCCCCGGCGGCAAGCCAATCTGGTACCAGAAGCACATGTCCCACCACCTGCTCCCGGACCTGGACCGGGTCTGGATCAACGGCCTGAGAAACTGCTTCCTCATCCGCGACCCGATCCGGGTGTTGGTCTCGCTGGCCAGGGTCACGCCCAACCCGGGCCTGGATGACACCGGCCTGCCTCAGCAGGTCGAGCTGTTCCACGCCGTTCGCCGGTTCACCGGCGCTACCCCGCCCGTCGTCGACGCCGCGGACATCCTGGCCGACCCCCGGCGCGCCCTGGCGGCCCTCTGCGCGGCCCTGGGCGTCCCGTTCGACGGGGCCATGCTCTCGTGGCCGCCCGGTCCGCGCCCGACCGACGGTGTCTGGGCCAGTCACTGGTATGCCGCCGTCGAGCAGTCCACCGGCTTCGTGCCCGACCGCTCCCCGCCCCCCACCCACGCCGAGATCCCGGTTCACCTGCGCCCGCTCTACCAGCAATGCTTGCCGCTGTACGACGAACTCCACCGCCATCGCCTCCTGGGTTAGGCTCCCGCCATGTTGCAGCGCTACAGCGAGAAGAACCGCGACCTGCTGGTCAACATCAACGGCCGCCTCGTCCACCGCGACCAGGCCGGCATCAGCCCCTTCGACAGCGCCGTCCAAGGCGGCGACGCCGTCTGGGAGGGCCTGCGCC
>JBGPGM010000344.1:0-3624 GCA_041483855.1 Phycisphaerae bacterium
CGCCGATGGTCTTGCCGAACCGATGGTCATGGATTGGACCGAGGCATTCGGCTGGCTGGCTGGCCCACGCCCCAAGCAGAAGGCGCGTCGCGACCATCGTTATCGGACGGACGGCTTCTCCTGCCCCCTGGGCGAAGTCCTCGATCTGTCCCCGTCCGGCATGCGCATCCGCTGCACGGACAGACCTCCGCTGGGCAAGGGCCGCAGCGGCGAGTTCACGGTCATCGCGTGCGGGCAAAGGCTCGCGGTGAACGGGCGGGTGGCGTGGGTGCGGCGGGTGTCGCGCGAGCCGCTGTTCTACGAGTTCGGCGTGATGTTCGAGGACACGCGCCCGGGCTTGCGCCGGGCGCTGGAGAGCCTGGCCCGCTTCGGGTTCGTGCCCGGCGCCAAGGCGGGCGCTGCGCGGGCGGGCGCGAAGGGCCAGGCCGTCCGTGCCGACGTGCAGGTGCAGGACCTCTACGCCATCCTGGGCGTGCGAGCGGAGGCGACGGCGGAGCAGGTGCGCGCGGCGTACCGCACGCTGGCGCGCGACCTCCACCCGGACTCGAACGGCAGCGGGGGCGACCAAGAACGCTTCACACTGGTGAGTAAGGCCTACGCCGTGTTGCGCGACGCCAAGGCCCGGCGACGGTACGACGAGCTGCTGGCGCGGGCGTCGTCGGCGGCGTGATCGCCCCCCCTCTGCTCCCCACTCCCCACTCTCCGTCCTGCACCGGATGCGACCGCGCTATTTCGTGTATTGGCGGTGCATGTCGATGATGCGCGAGAGGGAGGCCTGGAAGGCGTATACCCCGCTGTTGAACAGCACGCCCTCGACCCCGTGCGGGATCAGGTCCTTGCAGTAGGCCACGGCATCGGCGACGTCCATGTTCAGGATCGGCGCGGCACCGGCGCCGGCGGCGCTGCCCTTCTTGGCCGCGCGGCGCTTGGCCATCGCCTCGGCCTGCTCCTCGTCGGTGAAGGCGAGGAGATGAGGCTTGCCATCAACGATGCCGACGACGGGCACGGCGTCCTCCTCGGCGCCGGTGGCGACGAAGAACCACGCGGGCAGGTGCATGGCGGCCTTCCACAGGTTGTGCTCGCCGGTCTTGACGTGCGCCATGCGCGACGCTTCGACGAGGGCGGTGAAGTCGGGTTGTTCCATGGGAGGTCCTCCGGGTGAGGGGGACGAAGGCGCGGGGCGAGCAAGAGGGTGCGGACTAGTGTACAACGAAGCCCGCCGTCCGCGACGCACCAAAGGAACGCCTCCGACGTACAACGCTGACCAGTCCCCCGGAGTCCCGATGCGCTACATCCATCCCGATCGCTGGCCACCGGCCCTCGCGGCGTACCTGTGCCTGGGCTTCGTCCTGGGGCTCGGCTGGGTGCAGGACCTGGCGGGCAGGGCGTGGGGGCGGCCGGGGCTCGGCACGGCCATCGCCGTGAACCTGCTGATGCCGCTGGTGGCGATGGGCGTGTCGGTGGTCTATCCGCGGGCGCGCACGGCCGCGGCGGGGGGCGTGCTGATTACCGTGGGCTGGGTGCTGGCGCGGATGGTGTGGGTGGACTGGATGTTCTGGCGCTGGAACCTGGCCCTGCTGGCGCGGATGACGCACCCGCTGCTGGTGCCGGCGACGATGGGGTACATCGTGATCGGGATCGGCGCGGCGTACGCGGTGCAGCCGTGGCGGCGGGTGGGGCTGGCGGATGCGGGGCTGCGGTGCGCGGGGTGCGGGTACCTGTTGACGGGGATCGAAGAGGCGCGATGCCCGGAGTGCGGGCTGGAGTTTGATCCGTGGGACATCGCGTAGGACGGGCTGGCTGACCTGGCGCGGCGATCAGCGGGCGCGGCCGGGTCGCTCCGGTGGCTCAGCGCGGTTGGGTCTGCAACGGGTGGCCGCCGCGCGTGACGATCTGGGGCGCGGGCGGCGGCGCCGGCGCACCCGTCCGGATGAGCACGATTTTTTCGCCTTGGCGCGAGGCATCGAAGGGACGGCTGGCGACGGCGTCGTGGACGGCGCGTTCGCACGGCGCGCCGTGGACTTCGACGATGATGGCGCCGACCTTGTCGAGCCATTGCTCGCAGCCGGAGGAGAAGAGGGCTTCCTCGGCGCCTTCGATGTCCAGTTTGAGGATGTCGATGCGGTCGGCGCCGAAGCGGGCCATCAGGGCGGGGATGCTGATAGCCTCGACGGCCCCTGGTGTACCGGGCGGGACCGTGGCGAAGCGGAATCCCCAGCTGAGCGCCTCGGGATTGACGATCTTCAGGTGCGCCGGCTCGCTCCAGAGTCCCATGGGCAGGACGTGGATGTTCGGGAAGTCCCGCGTGTTGACCCGCAGCAGGGCGCCGTTGCTGTTGCTGGGCTCGACGGCGACGACGCGGGCGCCGGGGTACTTGTTGGCAAAGAAGACGGAGGTGTAGCCGACGTAGGCGCCGCCGTCGACGATGAAGCGCGGCTCGGTGGGCAGGTCGATGTCGCACTCGCGCATGCCGAACGCCTGCCACAGGACGAGCACGTCGCTGTCGGCGCGGCGCAGCAGCATCGTGGTCGGCACATCGCGGACGCGGACGGAGATCACCTTGCGGCGCAGGCACCACCGGGCGACGAACCCGAGCGTTTGGAGCGGCCCGAGGAGCGTCGAGAGGTTACGCACGCGCCGGAATGGACGCAGCACTCTCCACACCGGGAGGGACTATCGCTTGCCGAGGGCCAGGAGTCAATCGTCGTTCGGGATGCACCCAGCGCGCCCATGCGCTGGCGATGGGCTCTGCTGTCAGCCGGCGCAGCTGTGGGTGCTGCCGAAAACCCCTGTGCTGACGGGCACCGCTCGCTATCCGTGCCCCAGCTCCACATACGCCTTCAGCCCCTGCATCCCGCCCTCGCGCCCGAAGCCGCTCTCCTTGAAGCCGCCGAAGGGGCTGGCCGCGTCGAAGCGGTTGTAGGTGTTCAACCACACCACGCCCGCGTCCAGGCGGCGGGCGATCTCGAAGATCTTGCTACCCTTGTCGGTCCACACTCCCGCGGCCAGGCCGTAGGGCGTGTTGTTGGCCCGGGTGATCGCCTCGTCGGGGGTGCGGAAGGAGAGCACGGCCAGCACCGGGCCGAAGATCTCCTCGCGGGCGATCGCGTGGCTGGGCTGCACACCCTCGAAGAAGCACGGACGGCACCAGTACCCGCGCTGCGGCAGCGCCGACGTGTTCACCTCGCGCAGGCGGGCGCCCTCGCGCCGGCCGGTGTCCAGGTACTGCTGGATCTTCTCCAGTTGCGGGCGGCTGTTGATGGCGCCGAGGTCGGTGTTCTTGTCCATGGGGTCGCCGACGCGGATGCTGGCCATGCGGATGGCCAGTTTGGCCGTCACCTGGTCGAGCACGGATTCCTGCACGAGGAGGCGCGAGCCGGCGCAACAGACGTGCCCCTGGTTGAAGAAGATGCCCGCGATGATCCCCTCGACCGCCTGATCCAGGCTGGCATCCTCGAAGATGATGTTCGGGCTCTTGCCGCCGAGTTCCAGAGTCAGGCGTTTGGGCTTGCCCGCGACGGCCGCGGCGATGCGCTTGCCAACCTCCGTGGAGCCGGTGAATGCGATCTTGTCCACGTCGGGGTGGTCGACCAAGGCCGCGCCGGTCTCGCCGGCGCCGGTGAC
>JBGPGM010000345.1:0-3620 GCA_041483855.1 Phycisphaerae bacterium
AAGATCATCGTGCCCCTTGAGTTCGGCGAGGCGCGCCACGGTGCCGATGACGAAGGCATCGCCAGGCAGGCCAAGGCGGGCACGCACGTCGGCGCGGGTTTGCGACGGCGGGGCGGTCAGGTATCGGGCGACCTCCATGCCCGAGCGGACGGTGATGTACTGGTCGGGCCGGCCGATGCCCGCGGCCAGGTACTGGCGCGTCATTGCGTCGGCGACGCTGACGATCAGGTGGCACCGGCGCGCGGCCCAGCGCTCGGCGGCGATGTACGCGGCGCTGACGGGGCGAGCTTGGAACCGGTGGAAGGGAGGGCCGTGGACGGTGTGGACGATGCCGATCGGGCGGCCTGGCGCGTTGCCCGTCCCTCCGGCGCGCTCGGCCCAGGCCGCGGCACGCCCGAGGATGCCCGCCTTGGAGGAGTGCGTGTGGACGATGTCGGGGCGCAGGTGGCGGATCAGGCGGCGCAGTTGGCGGTAGCCGAGCCAGTCGGACCACGGCAGGATGGCGCGTCGCATGTGGGCGACGGTGTGGATGGAGACGGCGCGCCCATCGGCGGTGCGGAAGGACTCGACCCGCGCCAGCAGCGACCCCTCCGGCCCGTAGATCGGCCCGAAGGCCAGGTGCACATCGTGGCCGAGGCGCGCCTGGCCCTCGCAGGAGAGGACGGTGTTCTCCTGCGAGCCGCCGAGGATCAGACGGGTTGAGATGTGGAGGATTCGCATGAGGAAGAACAGCAGTACTGCAGAGCAGCACGTCAGCAGCGCGGCGCATGAGATGGAAGAGTCTCCGGTGAATCGGTCGAGCCCGGCGACGCGGAATGGGCCGTAACGGCCCGCCTCGCGCCGTCTTTACTTGCCGCACTGCTGCTCTGCCGTCTTGCTGTTGTCATAACTGACCCACTCCAAGCACAACCCACCCGGCGGCATGGTCGGGCCGGCCAGGTTCCGGTCACCGCTGGCCAACGCGGCCGCGACATCGTCGACGCTCATCTTGCCGCGACCGACCTCGTAGAGCGTCCCGGCGATGATCCGCACCATGTGCCACAGGAAGCCGCTTCCGGAGACCGAGATCACGATCAGCCGCTCCGGCACATCCCCTGGGTCCCATGGTCGGTCGATCCCGTGGTCCCTCGCTTGAGCCACCTGGCACTCGAAGACGGTCCGCACGGTGCTCAGTCGCCCGTGCCCCGCGGCCGCGAACGCGGCGAAGTCGTGCTCGCCGACGAGCAACGCCGCGGCGGCCTGCATGCGTGCCAGGTCCAGGTCGGTCCAGACGTGGTGGACGAGGCGGCGGCGCCAGAGGGGCCGGTCGCGCGAGACCCACAGCGTGTAGGTGTAGCGCTTAGCGGTGCAGTCGCCGATGGGGTCGAAGCCGGGTTCGGCAACCTCGGCGGCGACGACGAGAGCGTCTTCGGGCAGGCGGGCGTTGATGGCCCGCTTGAGCGGGTCCGTGCCGCGCTCGGCGGGCCAGCCGCGCCCCGAGTCGTCGTCGATCGTTGTGAAGGCGGCGACCTGGGCGCGGGCGTGTACGCCGGAGTCGGTGCGGCTGGCGCCGATGATGTGGATGGGCTGGCCGACGACCTCGCGCACGGCGCGCTCGAGGACGTCCTGGACGGTGCGGAGGATCTGGCGCGGCCGGTTGCCCTGCTCGTCTGGCGCGCTGTCGGGCACGGGCGGTTCCTGCTTCTGCCAGCCGCAGAAGTCGGTGCCGTCGTAGGCGAGGGTGAGTTTGTAGCGGGGCATGGGGGAGTGGGCCGGGCGAGCGAGCGGGGCGGGGATGGCGACGACGAGGGGCTCAGACCCTACCCGAAACGCGGGCGCGGCGGCGCACCCGGGCGGGCCGGCTGGCGCGCCGGCGGGGCGCGACGCCGGGCGGTCGGGCGTGCCTCACTTCTTGTCCGGGTCAAACCCGCGGATGATCTCGACGTTGTCGTCCTTGGGCTTGGCGGACCGGGCCTTGGCCTTCTCGAGCTCGTCGCGGTACGGCGCGACGGGTGTGACCAGCCGCCACCAGAGGATGGCGACGATGCACCCGCCGACCAGCACGAGGACCGCGACGGTGATGATGACGAACCATTCCATGGGGGGGAACTCTAGTCAGCCTCCCTTGTGAGGCGGAATGGGGCGGTGTACTTACACACCAGCCTCCGCGCATCGGCCGACGCCGGTAACCGAAGGCTGGAACAACTGGCAGCACGACCGCGATCAGAGCTCCACCACCGCCATATCCGCCTCGTGCTCGACCGCCACTGTCGGCGCCGAGACGCCCGTGCCGAAGACGCCCAAGGCGTCGGGGTGGTCCTCGGCCATTCGCCGCCTCAGGTCCGCGGCGTTGTAGAGGCGGGGGGACGGCGGGGCGTGCCCGGGATGCGACTCGGCACGCGAATCGGGCCGGGGCACGGCGAGCAGGTCCAGGCCGATCTGGGCCTCGGGGCGCGAGTCGCCAACCGGCGGGATCGCCTGCTCGAAGGCCTGGATCATGTTGCGGGCGTTCTCGAACGTGCCGGCCTTCTCGACCCACGTCGCGCCCGGCAGCACCACGTCGGCCCGCTCCACCAGCCGGTTGGCGAGCGTGTCGATCACAACCAGGAACTTGCCCTCGACGGCCTTGAGCAGGTCGTCGGTGACCCAGTCGCTGGGGTAGTTGCCGGTGAGGATCAGGCCGCCGACCTGGCCCGTGCGGATCAGGCCGACCATGAGGTCGCAGGCGAGCACGCCGATCTTGGAGCCGGTCGCCTTGACGAGCGCTTCCAGCACGCGGCGCACGCCGCGGGCGTTGGGGCACTTCTCGGCGTACATCCTGAAGCCATTGGGGTCGGCGGGCGGGAAGACCTTGTCCTGTCCGTGGATCGGGATGGGGCCGACGCCCAGGATCGCCGTGGGGTCGATCGCCAGCGCGGCCCTGGCCAGCGCGAAGGCGTCCTCGCACGAGAGCATCGGCGAGACCATCAGGGCCACGCGCTTGCCCGCGCCGGCCTCCTTGCGCAGGCCCTGGGCCGCGTCGTGCAGGGCGCGGTTCCAGTCGCTCTCGATCTGCACGCCGAACTGACGGCGGAGCGGCGCGCGGACCCGCGACTCGCCGTGGACGTGCTTCCAGCCGAAGCGGACCTCGTCGGTGATCCACCACTTGTTGACGGCCATGTTGGTGCGGGGCTTGACGCGGTAGACGCGCCCGTCGTTGTGGTGGACCGAGATGTTGTCGCCGCTGGCGGTGATCCCGTCGATGCTGGGCGCCTCCTTGAGGAACCAGACGCGCTGAGCGAAGAGGAAGTCCTTCTCGAGCAGCGCCCCGACGGGGCAGAGGTCCACCACGTTGGCGGACAGTTCGTTGTCCAGCGGCACGCCGGGGAAGATGTCGATCTCCTGTTTGTTGCCGCGGCCCTGCACCAGGAGTTCGGACGTGCCGGTCACCTCGCGGGTGAAGCGGGTGCAGCGGGTGCACATGATGCAGCGGTCGGCGTAGAGGTAGACGTGGGGGCCGATGTCCTTCTTGGGGTTCTTGACCTTGGTCTCCTCGAAGCGCGAGACGGAGCGGCCGTACTGGTAGGAGTAGTCCTGCAGGAAGCACTCGCCGGACTGGTCGCAGACGGGGCAATCCAGCGGGTGGTTGATGAGGAGGTACT
>JBGPGM010000346.1:0-3616 GCA_041483855.1 Phycisphaerae bacterium
CGACGAGACGTGGGGGCTGGGCGTGCCGTGCGTTGCGCCGCCGTCCATCACGTCGCAACCCGTCACCCAGACTGCCTGCCCAGACGGTTCGGCGAGTTTTGCGGTCAGGGGCGCGGGGTCCGGGCCGCTGGCGTACCAGTGGCAGATCCAGGCGTCGCCCGGTGTGTGGAGCGGGCTGGGCAACGATCCATTGCCGTTCGCGTGCGCTGGAGGCGGGATGGGGTTCGCCTTCGGCACGCCGATCGACACGCCGACCGTGCAGATCGGGGTCCGCGCGTGCCCGGGCGTGAACTCGTACCGGGTCCGCTGCGTGGTGTCCAACGTCTGCGGCAGCGTGACCAGCGACGAGGCGACGTACACCATCTGCCGCGCGGATTTCAACTGCGACGGCGCGGCGAACTCGCAGGACTTCTTCGACTTCATCGCGGAGTTCTTTGCGGGGGCGCCGAGCGCGGACTTCAACCACGACGGGGTGGTGAACTCGCAGGACTTCTTTGATTTTCTGGCGGCGTTCTTCGCGGGGTGTAACTGAACCCAGACGGCGGCGCGCTCTGGCGCGGGAGCCCGACTGTGCTCAGAGCAGCACAGTCGGGGCACCGGGCACGGGATTCAAACTGGGAAACTGCCCATCGCATGGCCGTTGCCGCGGCCCCCCAGAGCGGGGTATCATCTCGTCCGCCCCTGGCGTCCAGGGGCCGACGCGACATCAACCCTTTGGAGGCTCTTCCATGACCCGCACCGCTCGCTGTGTCTCGTTTCTCGCCTTGGCCGCGATGGCCGCATCGTTCTCCCTCGTGCAGGCCCAGCCCCCTGCGAAGGACACCAAGCCGGTGACGCCGGCCCCCGCGACTGCCCCCGCGAAGGGGAAGGACACCAAGGCTCAGCCGCCGGGCGCGAAGCCCGGTGACCACGCAGCCCCCCCGGGCGTGAGCGAGGCTGATATGCAGGCGTGCGCGGCCGCGGCTACGCCGGGCCCGATGCACGAGCACCTGGCCGCGCTGGTGGGGACGTGGTCGGGCACGTGCAAGATGTGGATGCCCGGGGCGACGGAGGCGCAGCAGAGCGAGTGCACGAGCGTGTACACGTCCATGATGGACGGGCGGTTCGTGCGCTGCGAGACGAACGGCGAGATGCCGGGGATGGGGCCGTTCACGGGGTTCGGGGTCTTCGGGTACGACAACGTGGGCAAGAAGTTCCAGTCCACGTGTCTGGACAACTGCGGGACCGGCATGATGACCGGGACCGGCGACCTTTCGGCCGACGGCAAGACGCTCAACTGGACGTTCGACTTCAACTGCCCGATGAACAAGGGCCCGATCAAGGTGCGCCAGGTCGAGCGGCGCATCGGCGCCAACGCGATGACCCTGGAGATGTTCGGACCCGATCCCACCACCGGCAAAGAGCAGAAGATGATGGAGATCGCGTACACCCGCAAGGCAGGCGCCGCGGCCCCCGCCACGGCCGCTCCCAAGCCCGCCAAGTAACCGAGGGCGCTCCCCTTCCCGCCCTCCCCCAAACGGGCGCGGCCCGTCAAGCCACAGACCGATGACACCGACTGCCCGACGGGCGGTCGGTGTTTTCTTCTTCGGGCGATACCACACCCCATTTCTCGGGTGCTCCTGTCCCGGCGCTTGGGGAGCCTCCTGCATCCTGTGCGGCAACGGGTGGAGAGGCTGCACAACTTCTGGTTCGAGGCGGACGGCGCGGCGATCGCGGAGGGGGCGACGCTGGAACTGTTCAGGCCTAGCGATTGCTCTGGTACGTGCGTTGAACCGCTCCGCGGCCTTGGGCCTCGGGTCATGGCGAATCAGTGGGTCGGCCGCGGCTGGCTGTCCGCCAGTTGCTTCAGGCGCCGGAGGGCATCGAAGGCCTCCAGCGGGGTCAGGGAGTCGATCTTGATCTCGCGGAGTTGATCGACGGCGGGGTGGCCGAGGTACTCGGTAAAGAGGGAGAGTTGGCCGGCGGGGTTGGCGCGGGCGTGACGCGGGGAGGGACGGGGCTCGCCCGGGGCGGGCGCGGGGGTGTCCGACAGCGTGTGGTGGACGGCCAGGGAGTCGAGGACGAGGCGGGCGCGGCGGATGACGGTGTCGGGGACGCCGGCGAGCCTGGCGACGTGGATGCCGTAGGACTGGCTGGTGCGCCCGGGGAGGATGCGGTGGAGGAAGACGATGTCCTCGCCCCACTCGCGGACCTCGACGTGCAGGTTCATGACGCGGCCGGGCAGGCGATCCTGGAGGTCGGTCAGTTCGTGGTAGTGGGTGGCGAAGAGGGTGCGGGGGGGAAGGGATCGAGTCTGCGAGGGTTCGCCGTTGCTCGCCTGGTCGGTTGAGCCATTGATCGGTCCGGCGAGCGATTCGGCGATGGCCCAGGCGAGGGAGAGGCCGTCGAGGGTGCTGGTGCCGCGGCCGATCTCGTCGAGGATGATGAGCGAGCGAGCGGAGGCGTGGTGGAGGATCCGGGCGGTCTCGGTCATCTCGATCATGAAGGTGGACTGGCCGGCGTGGAGGGCGTCGTCGGCGCCGACGCGGGTGAAGATGCGGTCGGTCAGGCCGATGGTGGCGCGGTCGGCAGGGACGAAGGACCCGGCGTGGGCGAGCAGGACGATGAGCGCGGTCTGGCGGATGAAGGTGGACTTGCCGGCCATGTTGGGGCCGGTGATGAGGGCCAGGGAGGGCGCCCCCCCTCCCCCCGCCTGGCCCGGCGCGGCTGCCCCGCCGGTGTCCGGCCCGTGGTACAGAAGGTTCAGCGGGCCGAGTTCGATGTCGTTGGGGACGAAGTTCGTGTTGAGCACTTCGTCAAGGACGGGGTGCCGGCCGTGGTGGATGAGGAGGACCGGCGGCTTGACCATCTGCGGCTCAACCCAGCGGCGGCGGACGGCCTTGTCGGCGAAGCAGGCGAGGGCGTCGAGTTCGGCCGCGGCGTCGGCGAAACGCTGGATGGGGGCGATGAGGTTGGCCGCGGCGGCGCAGAGGCCGGCGAAGAGTGCGGTCTCGCGGTCAACGGCGCGGGCCTGGGCGGTGGTGACCTTGTCCTCGAAGTCCTTGAGTTCGGGGGTGGTGTAGCGTTCGGCGTTGGTGAGCGTCTGCTTGCGGGTGAAGGAGGGGGGTGGCGGCGAGGCGCGGGCCTGAGCCTTGGTGAGTTCGATGAAGTAGCCGAAGACCTTGTTGTATCCGACTTTGACGCCGGGAAGGGCGTGCTCGTCGATGAGGCGCTTCTGGTAGGCGGCCAGCCAGGACGCGGCGTCGCGCTGGAGGAGGCGCGATTCGTCCAGGGATGCGTCGATGCCGTCGCGGATGAGGCCGCCTTCGCGGAGGTGATTCGGAGGGGACTCGACGCAGGTGTCGGTGATCTGCTGGGCGAGGGGGGCGAGGTGCTCGGTGGCCTGGGCGACCGCATCGGCGTGGGTTGCCAGGGCGGGCGCGTTCTGGATGGCGGCGGCGACGGCGTGGACCTGGGAGAGGGATCGCCCGAGGGCGACGAGGTCGCGCGGCGAGGCGCGGCCGAGGGCGAGGCGAGCGGCGATTCGCGTCACGTCCTGCACGCCGGCCAGGGCGCCGGTGAGGGCGGCGGCGGCGGTGCGGTCCTCGACCAGCGTGCCGACGGCGCGGTGGCGGGC
>JBGPGM010000347.1:0-3613 GCA_041483855.1 Phycisphaerae bacterium
GAGGCCGCGATGCGTGGAACCTTCATGAGTTGCCTCCCGTGGGGAGTAGGGGATGGTCACCGGCGCCCGGCGAGTCAGACGCTGCGCCCGCGGGCGGGGCCTCGATGTTCACATCGACCAGCTGCCCGACGTAAGCGTTCAGGGCGCTGTGGGGGAATGCGTAGATGATCTGCAACACCCGGGTGTCGACCCTCTCGGTGCTCTCGCCCGTCAGCGACCGCTTGGGGATCACGTACGGCTCGATGCGGATGAACGTCAGATCGGCGCCCATCGCGGCGTTGCCGCGCAGCGTGGCGCGGGCCCTGGCCCCGGGCGAGATCCGCCAGGCGTCGTTCTCGTCCACGTCCACGCGGACGTGCATGGTGTCGGTGCCGCCCAGCAGGATCAACGGCACGGCCATCACGCCCGTCGGCGCGAACTCGCCGACGCGCACGTTCAGTTGCAGGACCTGCCCTTCCACCGGCGCCCGAACGACCAGCCGGTCCAGGTCGGTCAGTACGGACTGTACCTGGGCTTGCTCGCCGGCGACCTGGGCCCGGGCGACCTCGATGTCGGCCTTCCACGACCCGGCGATGAGCAGGGCGAGCGAGGCTTTGGCCTGGTCCAGGCGGGCCTGACCGCCCTGAACCGCGTAGCGCCGCTTGTTGAGCTCGTCCTGGCTGACGGCACGCTTGTCGGGAACGCTGTCCCACATGGTCAGTTGGCTGGTCGCGTCCGCCAGCGACGCCTCGGCCTCGGCGACCCTGGCCTGCGCCGCGGGGATGTCCTCCGGGCGCGGCAGGGCCCCAAGCCGCTGGAGCGTCTGCTCGGCGACGGCCAGCGACGCCCGGCGCACCCCAAGGTCGGCCTTCAGGGCGCGGTCGTCGAGGCGGAAGAGCGGATCGCCGGCCTTGACCCGGTCGCCGGCGATGACGAACACCTCCGCGACGATGCCGGCCAGGTTCGTGCCGATGGCGATGTTCTGCGTGCTCGCCTCGATGATGCCCGCGCCGGCGACGTGGTCCGTATACGGCGAGCGCCCGGGCTGCGCGACCGGCGGGGCGATCGGCTTGTCCCTGCTCTCGGAATGGACCGTGTACGCGGCGAAGGCCAGGCCGACGGCAGCGAAGACCGGGATCAGGTACTTGCGGAACATGGGCAACTCCTTCGGCAATCGCGGGCGGGGCGGGGGAGCGCCGATCACGTGGCGGCGCTCAGTTCGCTAGCCGACCGAACGACCGTCTGCACCATCCCGTCATCGAGCTTGGCGATGCGGTCGGCAAACGAGAAGATCCGCGGATCGTGGGTGACGATGACCAGGGCGCGATCGGGCTTGACAGCGACCTCCTTGAACAGCTCCATGATCTTGTGGCCCGTCTCGTGGTCGAGCGAACTGGTCGGCTCGTCGCACACGATCAGTTTCGGGTTGTGGACCAGCGCCCGGGCAATCGCCACCCGCTGCTGCTGGCCTCCGGAGAGTTCCGCCGGCAACGAGTGGGATCGGTCGGCCAAGTCCACGCGGGCGAGCATCTCCCGGGCCCGGCGGACCGCCGCGCTGCGCCCCTGGCCCAGGATCATGAGCGGGACGGCCACGTTCTCGGCCGCGCTGAGCGTGGGCAGCAGGTTGAACGACTGGAAGACAAAGCCGATGTTGCGCCCGCGGAACTCGGTGCGTGCACGCCCGCTCATGCGGGCGAAATCCTCGCCGAAGACGGTGCAGTCGCCGCCGTCGCGGTCGAGGATGCCGGCGATCACCGAGATCAGCGTAGTCTTGCCGCACCCCGAGGGGCCCACGAGCATCATCAGTTCGCCGGTATCCACGTCCAGGTCGATCCCGCGCAGGGCCGTCACGCGCGACGACCCCTCGCCGTAGTGCTTGGTGACGCCGCGACACGTGACGGCGGCGGTAAGTAAGCGGGGTGGCGGGGCGTCGAGGAGCACCATGGCGGTCATCCCTTGAAAACGATGGCGGGCTCCAGCCGCATGACCTTCTGGATGCTGATGAGCGAGGCGATGACGCAGATGATGGTGATGGCGATGCCGTTGGCCGCCAGGGTCTGCCATAACAGGCGGAAGGCCAGTTCGCTGCGCCCGGTGAGGGTGCCGAACAGTGCCGCCAGCCCGACGCCCAGGCCGTAGCCGATCAACCCGACAACCAGCGCCTGCAGCAGGATCATGCGCAGCAACCGCCAGTTGCCCGCGCCCATCGCCTTGAGGGCGCCGAAGTGCCGCAGGTTGTCCAGCGTGAAGTTGTAGAATGTCTGACCGGCGATGGCGGTGCCGACGAGGAAGCCGAGCCCGACCGCGATGCCGAAGTTGATCGGGATCCCGGTGTACTTCATGAAGTACAGGATGGTCTGCCACGAGAACTCTTCGCGCGTGTACGCCGCCAGGCGCGTCGTGCCGGTGATCCGCCGGCACAAGGCCTTGATGTCCACGCCCGGCGCGCCCTTGACGAGCACGAACGACAGCAGCTTGCGCTCGCGCGGGGCGAACGTCACGGCGCGCGAGTACGTGGTATAGACCACCGGCTGGGATTGAAACGTGCGCGAGACGCGGCAGATGCCCACCACGACGGCGCGCCGGTCGTTGAGTTCCAGAGTGTCGCCCACCCCCAACGGCGTCGGCGTGGCGCCGCGCAGGGGCGCGCCGTCGGGACCGACCGGCGGCGGCCTGGCGAGTTTCCCCGCTGCCCCCACTTCGTCCACGATCACGCCCTCGGCGCGCCGCAGGTCCGCGAGCGTCCCCAGGACCATCTCCGGAGGCCCGCCGATCAGCGTCGCGTCGTCCAGGCCGATGACGTTGCACGTCTGGAACGCGCCGTTGCTCAGGCGGGCCTTAATCAGCCCCTTGTACAGCGGCATCGCCCACTCGACCCCCTCGATGCCGCGCACCCGCAGCAACTGCGTGTCCTGCAGCGGCTTGATGTCGTCGACGAACTGGACCTTGGGGTCCATCACCCAGATGTCCGGCAGGCCGGTGTCGGTGATGAAGCCGTAGGTCCGCGTCATCAGGCCCACGAAGATCGACGCCTGCTGCGTGATCAACAGCGACGCGAACGTCAGGCCCATGATGATCCCCAGGTACTTCGCCCGGTCGCCGACGAGCATCTTGAGCGCCACGAAGTTCATGCGCGGCCTCCTTGAGCACCGGCGCGCAGTCCCTGGAGCGCCTTGAGCGAGAACTCGGTGATGTGCGCCGCCAGCGCGGCACGCTCGGCCGGGCCGTAACCCTGCTCCGGCATGACCCGCTCGATCATCGGGCGGCATTGCTTGTAGAACAGGCACTGCCCGACGATGGAGCACGAGCACTGGCGGACGCGATCGTCGTCGGCCGCGGGTCCGAGCAACTCGGCCACGATGGCACGCAGCCGCTCGTACTGGGGCCGCACGAACTCCGCGGCAAGGCGGTCCAGCGCCCGCGTCGGCTCGAATACCTCGCGGGCGATCAACTGGCCGTGCCAGGCAGGCCGGCCCTCGTCGAGCAGTCGGTCCAGGTAGTTGCGGATGAAGGCCGCGAGCCGGTCTCGCGCCGGGGCGTCGGGGCTGGTGCCGCCCCCGGGCGGGTACTTCTCCAGGGCGCAGCGCCCGCAGTAGGCGAGCACCTGCGCGTAGAGGTGCTCCTTGTCGCGGAA
>JBGPGM010000348.1:0-3603 GCA_041483855.1 Phycisphaerae bacterium
CCTGGTCGACGTTCCCGGTCGCGCGGAAGACGCCGAGTTGCTCCTGCAGCGCGACGCCCAGCCCGGCCGGGAACGGACTCTGGTCCCCGAACCAGTCCGGCCCGTTCAGGCTGAGTGTCACGGACGTGTTGTCCGTGAAGCCGAGAATCACGTCGAAGTCCCCGCCGCCGTTGCTGATGTCAAAGAGCACGCCGATCCGCGAGTTCGGCCCGAGCACCGCCCCAAGCGTGGTCAGGTCTGAGCCCTGCGGCCCGGTCTGGTCGGTGTTGGGCAGCCAGTTGGGCTGGATACCGGTGTTGTCGCCGTCGGGCGCCAGATCGAAGATGTGGGACCCGCCGTCCACGGTGTTCCGGTCACCCAGGTGGACGATGTCCAGGTGCGCCGCGCGGCGCTCGATCGTGTAGGGCATGAAGTCCGCCCCGACGAGCATGCCGGCGTCCATCGCGCCCACCGCCCCGTCGAGAGCCAGCCCGCGGTCGGAGATCGACCGGTACCCGTCCGGGTTGTCGGGCATCCCCGCCTCCCCGTTGTGGACCATGCCGTTGAAGTTGTACGCCAGCGGGAGCGCCGCGTCCGTGTGGATCGCCGGGTTGGTGTCCAGGGTCAGGGTGAAGAGACCGGTGGCGGCGTTGTTCCCCGCGACGCGGATCAAGTACGCCTGGCCGGACGTGCCCTGCCACTGCACGCGCGACGCCAGGCCGCACCCGTTGTCATTGCACGCGATCGCGGACCCGCCGCAGGAGGTGTAGACCGCGATGGTGGTGTCGAAGCCCGCGCCGCACGTCCGCGCCTCGAGCCGCCCCGTGCCCGTCGCCGTGTAGCGGAACCACACGTCCGCGTTGTCGCCCGTGCCGCAGGGCGACGCGGCCGTGCCCGTGGCACGCAGGTTGCCGCCGGCATTCGGACCCGGCGTGATGACCTGGGCGTTGGCGCAGTTGTCGTTGGCCGGCGGGCCAAGGCCCGTGCGCACCGTGGCGGCGATGATCGCGTTGCTCGCGCGGGTATTCGACTGGTTCATGAAAGTGATCGAGGCCAGCTGCTTGCCCGCGAAGTTCCCCAGCCCGTCGGCCACCATCCTCGGAACGCTCACGACCCCCTCCACGACGTTCAGCGTAGCGCCGGGAAGGCCGGAGTCGGTGGCCGCGGCCCCGTTGAACGTGCCCAATCGGGACTGCGAACTCACGCCCGGCCCGGGCGCCGGCGGGCTCTGCGTTCCGAACCAGTCCGGCCCGCGCAGCGTCAACGTGACGCTGGTGCTGTCGGTGAACGACAGCATGACCTGGAACGATCCCCCGCCGTTGCTGATCTGGTAGAGGAAGCCGACCTCGGCCGTGCTATCCAGCGTGAGGTTCAGGGCCGCTACGTTGGTCGTCTGCGGCACGGTCTGATCCACGTTGGGGAGCCAGGCGGGCTGGACGCCGATGTTGTCGCCGTCGGGCACAAGGTCGAAGGTCCACGTGCCACCATCCACGAGGTTGCGGTTGCCCAGGTGCACGATGTCGAGCGGGCCGGCGGTGCTGACGATCGTGTACCCGATGCCCGTCGCGCCGACGATGGGCGCCGTGCCCAGTGAGCCGACGGCGCCGTCGATCATGAGCCCGCGGTCGGAGATGGACCGGTACCCGTTGAGATCGTCGGGGATGCCCGACTCGCCCGGGTGGACCATCCCGTTGAAGTTGTAGCTGAGCGGGATGGAGAAATCGGTGGCGTAGGCGGTAGTCCCGGCGAGCAGGGCCACAGCAGCCGCGGCACGGACGAAGCGGATATTGGTTCCCATGGGGATTGTCCTCCTGATCTCGGCGAGTGAAAGGGCGCACTCAGGGCGCACAATCCGGTCCGAGCGTAACGGAAGCCCAAAGGCCATACAATGAAAAAGGGGCACAAATCGCAGGTCGAATGAGCAGGAATCCCCCCGCCTGACGACCGCCGAATGCCATTGTTAGGAGATTAGTCGAGTGATCGCTCAAGACCGGCGCGGATCAGCATCGCCTCATCTGTCGCGCATCGCGCTCAGCCGCGCGGCGATCCGCTCCGGCGACGGTGCGCCGCCGCCCTCGTAGAGGCGGCACCCCATGGCGCGCGCGCCCGGCGTGGGCGCGGCCATCCCGAAGAGGTCTACGCCGTTGACGAGGATAGTCGGCGCCGGCCAACCGCGCCGCGGGTCGCCGGGCGGCAACACCTCCTGGTCGATTTCCGCGAACACCTGCCCACCGCCGACCTCCCTTAGCGCGGCGCGAAGATGGTCGCGCATCGCGGGCGTATTGGGACAACCAGGGAAACCCAGCAGTTCGATCCTCATGGGTATCCCGCTGGCCGGGACGCCCGGCGCGTTTCCCCCCAGCGCGGCCGCGCCCGAGTCGCACGGGCGCGAGGCGCACCCGATTAACACCGCCGCAACCCCCGGCGCGATCGCCGCCGAGCGCCACGCCCAGCCTGAGGAAGTCTTCGCAGGCGCCTTATGGGGCCTCACGGGCATCCGGCAAAGAAGGAGGTCAGGAAGTCAAAGAAATCCTGGCTATCTGTCGCACCATCCTGGTTGAAGTCAGCGTTCCCCGCGAAGAAGGCGGTCAGGAAGTCGAAGAAGTCCTGGCTGTTGACCGTGCCGTCGCGGTTGAAATCCGCCGGGCACGGCAGCGCCCCGGGCGCAGACGCTGCAATCTGGATTGACTGCACCGTGTACGGCTTGAATAGCCCCAGCGTCAGCATCGCATTGGTCGGCGCGGTGCTGGCGTCGAACCAGAAGTTGTACATCGTCCCCCACCGCAGCGCGTTGGAGTTGGCGTTCTGCGCGAAAGTCTGCGGGCTGCTCCACGTCACCGCGCCGGACGCGACCGAAATGGTCCAGTCGGTGTTGTCGTACGGCTCGCCGGAGTGGAACGGCACGTCGTGGAAGCCGACGCCGCTCACCGTAACCCCCGCCGGGACCGGCACGCGGAACGAGCCCCCCGAGCGGTCGGAGTTGAGATTGAAGACCGCGTAGTCGTAACGCCACTGCCCGTTGCCCAGGTTCCTCGTCTTCACCGCCACGTGGAACCGGCCCTCGCCGGGCACGTCAGCGGTGAGCATCTGGACGGTCGGATCGGGCACGCCCAGGCCCAGCCCGTGGTCGTGCCAGGCCTGGATCGCCGGCGTGCCCATCTGGATCAGGCCCTGTTCGGTCATGTTGAAGGCCGCGTCCACCGTGGCCCGTTTGTACGAAGCGTTGTTCAGCCCGTTGCCCGCCGCGGCGTCGTCGGTGCCCACGTACTCGCCCTCGACGAAGTACAACGCCCCGGGGAAGTTCGCCGCCGTTAGGTCCGACTGCTGGATCTGCAACCGGCGGTAGATCGCATCGCCCGAGAGCGCGGCCCCCAGCGACATCGTCCCGGTGAACGCGTTCACCGCCGAGCGCGGCGCCAACTGACTGAACGAGCCGTTGTACCCGGCGCCGTAGGCGTCGCGGCAGCCGCTCCCCAGGTACGAGCCCCCGACGCCGTTGCAGGGGAACCCGCACCCGCTCCCGGCCCCGGCGCAGCAAGCCCGCTTCACGAACCCGAGGCCGATCTGCTCCAGCCGGCCGTCGTACAGCCGGTAAGCGTTCATGGCCATCACCGGCGTGCCACC
>JBGPGM010000349.1:0-3601 GCA_041483855.1 Phycisphaerae bacterium
CGGTTCGGCGCGGGCGCCGGGGGCGTGCCGCTGGAGTTCCCGCCCGGCACGCGCCGCGCTCTGCGAGACTTCGCCGAGCAAACGAAGATCCGGCTGTCGGAGCGAGAGTCCGCGGCGGTTCGGATCGACCTGGGCGAGGGGCGCGTGTACGAGCGGACCGTGACGCGCGACGAGTTCGAGCGGCTGGCGGCGCCGCTGGTGGACCGCACGATCGCGTCGTGCACGCGGGCGCTCAAGGACGCCAAGCGGGCCATGGCCGGCGAGGCGGTCTCGTGCGTGGTGATGGTCGGCGGCGTGACGCGCACGCCGCTGGTCCGCCGGCGGGTCGGCGAGTTCTTCGGCCTGGAGCCGTACACGGCCCTCGATCCGGACCAGGTCGTGGCCCTCGGCGCGGCCGTGCAGGCGTCGGTGCTCGCCGGCGGGGCCGCCGCGGCGGACACGCTGCTGCTGGACGTCGTGCCGTTGTCGCTGGGGATCGAGACGGTGGGCGGAGCGGTGGCGAAACTGATCATGCGGAACTCGACGGTGCCGGCGAGCGCCAGCGAGATGTTCTCGACGTCGGTGGACGGGCAGGCGTCGATCAAGGTGCAGGTGCTGCAGGGGGAGAGGGAGATGGCGGCGGACTGCCGGTCGCTGGGTGTGTTCCACTTGAGCGGGATCCCGCCGATGCCGGCGGGGATCCCGAAACTGCGGGTGGAGTTCCTGGTGGACGCCAACGGGGTGCTGAACGTGTCGGCGGTGGAGCTGCGGAGCGGGAAGCGCGCGGCGCTGCAGGTGGTGCCCAACCACGGGCTGACGCGCCAGGAGGTGGAGCGGATTGAGGCGGAGAGTTTCGCGCACGCCCGCGAGGACATGACGCGCCACCGGATCGTGGACCTGATCGCCAATACCAGGCTGGACCTGCACTGGATCGGGCGGCAGTTGACGCGCCTGGGGGACAAGATCGAGCCGGGGTACCGGGCGGAACTGACCGGGCAGATCGCGGCGCTGACGGCGAGGGTCGAGGCGGCGGAGAAAGACTGGAGGAGCGTGGACGCGGATGCGCTGCACGCGGCCAAGGAGGCGCTCGATCGGGCGAGCGTGCGGCTGCACGAGGTGTCGATCGCCGAGTCGCTGCGGGGGGAGACGGCGGGCGGATGAGAAAGGGCGTCAGCGCGTCAGGCGGTAGGTCGTCTGGAGCATGATGTCGCGCCCGCGCGAGTTGGTGAGCGTGAAGTAGGCCTGGAGGGTGAGCCACGGCTCGCGCGACTTGGCCGCGGCCAGTTGCTGGACCCATTCGGGCAGGCCGCCGAGGTAGACGACGTAGGTTCTGGTGACGAGGTCGTCGTAGACGAGGGCGTTGGCGTCGGGGTCGCGGAGGTCGATGTTCCAGACGAGTTCCTGGGTTTCGCCGCCGGAGGCCGCGTCGGGGCCGGGGCGGTAGAGTTCGACACGGAGACGGCCGAGGCCCTTGCAGGCGTGGGCGAAGCGGTCGCGGAGTTCGACGTGGCAGGCGATCTGGAGGGAGCCGTCGGCGGCGCGGGTCAGGCGGGTCAGGGGGTGCAGGCGGATGCGGTCGGGCAGGAGAGCGTCCGCGGCGGCGGGGTCGGCGCGGCCGGCGGCGTCGGACGAGCCGGGCGGGGCGTTGCCGGGTGCGGTGCCGCGGAGGAGGGGGGAGGAAGAGGCGGTGGGGCCGTAGACGGGGGAGTTGGCGGCCTCGCGGGAGCAGGCCGGCAGGCCGAGGAGGAGGATCGCCAGGGAGAAGAGTGGCGGGATGCGTGCGGAGGGGTGCACGGGGAGAGTCTATTCCCGGGGTGGGAGGGTCACGGCGCGGCCGCACTCGGGGCAGATGCCGGTGGTGTTGCCGGTGAGGTCGTAGCGGCAGTTGCGGCAGTAGCCGGTGGGGATGCGGCGGGCGCGCCACCACGGGCGCAGGCCGCTGGCCGACACGACAACGACTCCCAGCGCCGCCAGAGCGCCGGCGTCATGCGCGTACCCCCCCCACAGGACCTGACGCGTGTCATCAGATCCAGTGACGAAGGGCGCATCCCCGGGATAGCGAGACATCAACATCGAGCGCGCCTGGGCATCGTCCGCGGCCGACAGCGGCGTTCCCGACACCGTGAGCAGGCTGAATGTGCGATGGGACGAATACAGCGTCAGGGCCCAGAACCCCGCCCTGCCGAAATGATTTGTGGCGTACGCCTCGACGATCGTCTCGCCTGCGTCGATCCGTGCACCGATCGCGTCCGTGTATCCTTCTTCATTCAGGAACACCAGTTGACCGTCGCGGCGGGTGAAGAAGCCGTACGTAGTGGGCATTACGCAGTACAATGGTCGTGCGCGTCCTGCGAAGAACCGCAAGCCTGCGGCGAAAGCGGCACCGCAAGCGGACCTCGACCACGGGTCGTCGTAGTCGGCGATCGATAGCGCATCGCCCGCCAGCACGCCGGCACAAACGACGCCCGCCAGCGGATGTCGCAGCCCTCGCCACAACGTTGCACATGCCCGTCCCACCGCTTACTCCTTGGTCTTGCTCATTCTATCGGGCACGGCCGTCGGCACCGGGGGCACGCGCGGCCCCAGCCGCCACGCCGCGCCGCACTCGGGGCAGACCGCGCAGCCGTCGGCGCCCGTGAGCAGCCCCGACAGGGCATACCCGCACGACCCGCAAATGCCCGTCAGCACGCACGCCCGGACGGCCAACCCGCGCATCACGTGACTGGTCCACGAGGCGCTGACTCCGATGATGACGAGAGGGACGGAATAAGCAACGGCCATCCACGCCAAGATGGTCCAATCTTGCGGTTTTCCCGTCCACCCGAGCCAGGCGTTGAAGATGGTGGCTCCCGCCAACCCGCTCGACAAGCCCAACCACATCTGGGGTCCGCCCTCGCTGGCCCAGTTCATTCTCCGCCGGAAGGAACGCTCGCACCGCTGCGGCAGAGCCGACCCTCTGCACACCTGAACGCGCCGCCCGCGATCGTCGTAGGTGGAAGCCATCACGCACCTGCCCTCGGCGCGCTCGCCGCCGCGGCTCCGCATTCCGGGCACACCACCCCGTCGCGCAGGCCGCGCAGGTCGTAGCCGCACTTGGCGCAACAGCCCGCCCTGGCGCGCCGGCGGGCGATCGCGTCCAGCCGCCACGCCGCGGCGGTGGCGAGCAGCAAGGAGGCCGTGGGCAGCCACAGGGGGGTTCCGAACCACCACCAGGAAAGGTCGGCCGACCGGTCGGCCGACCCGTGGAACCACCAGTCGTAGCTCAGTTCGCGGGGGCCGACATCCCAGCCTGGGAGAGGCCAATTCATAGCCGGGTCAGCCTGGCCGACGATGACGAGGCCCACTGCCACATCCACCTCTGCTCCGCCGCGCCACGTATATGCGGCGTACCACCATCCGCTCCCGATCCACACCGTCACGAGCACCACGGAGAGCACTGCCCCGCCCCACTTCACGGACTTCCTGATCCTCGGGTGCGGCTTCACGGCGTCGCTCCATCGACCGGCCGGGGATGTGGGGCCGCGGCTCCGCACTCGGGGCAGATGCCGGTGGTGGTGCCGGTGAGGTCGTAGCGGCAGTGGGGGCAGTGGCCGGGCGGGACGCGGCGGGCGCGCCGCCAGAG
>JBGPGM010000350.1:0-3598 GCA_041483855.1 Phycisphaerae bacterium
CAGGACACGCCCGCCTCGTCCTCCAGGCGGTAGTGGCCGGTTGAACTCGGCTTGTCGGGCACGTGCAGCGGCACGCCGAGCAGAGTCGGTACGCCCCCCAACTCGGCACGGGTCACGGGCTTCTCGAAGAAGGCCACCGGCATCCGGTTGTTGACGCACTCGATGACCAGCGATGCACCGACGGCGGGGCGTTCTCGCGAGTTCGTCGCCGTCCTCACTTCACGAAGCTCGGCGAGCAAGTCCGTCTCGCGCGGAACGCCGGTCTGCGGATCGGCGACCCGGCGGCTCGCGTACACCTCGTAGCCTTGCTCCACGCATACCCGCTCGATGCGGGATTCGAGGAGGTAACCCGAGCGCAGAAGCGCAGCCCGCAGCAGTTCATCGGAGGCTGGCGGCCCGTGAGGATCGGGGTCATCTTTGGCGGCGGCCATGTAGAGCTCGCTGGCACCGTGCTCGGACTCTGCTGTCGGACCACGTGCTCATGCAGGAAAACTTCTCCCCTCCCCCGGGCAGGCCCCCAGAGTTCACGCGAACAGGCTCGGCGTGTCCACGCGCCGGGCGCTCTGGGCCAACTCCGGCCATCGCTGGACCAACGCCGCGGCGGAAATGCGGCCCAGCTCGCTCGGTTCGATCTTGTGGAGGCCGCCGCCGTAGACACGGCCCTCGCCGCGTAGCTCGTGGCCCGTCACCTGGCCCAGGGCGTCCAGCACCTCGCCGCCACGCTCGGGGTGGCGGCGGAGCATGTCAGCAAGGGCGTTGTGCGGGTACAGCATCAGGTACAGGTTCGTGCCGATGGCGCTGGAGCAGTTCCAGATGAATCGGAACGGCCGCTTCTCGTCCGCGCCGCGCCCCATGTAGGTGCAAAGGAATGGGGAGGGGCGGCGCTGCTCCTGCTTGTACCAGGGGACGCGCTTGCCGACGAGGTAGCCGTCGCGGATGCCCAGGGCCGCGGCGGTCTGGAGGTATTCCCACAGCGCGGGGTGCTTGGATTCGACGACCGGCTCGGGAAGGTCGCAATCGATGACGCACAGTTGTCGTTCCAGGCGCGGGTAACCGTCCTCATCCGCCTCGACGATCGTGGTCTTGAGGTGCCGCGGGCTGGGCAGGATCGGGCGCAGGTAGCGCTTGGGCAGCCCGCGGCGGGCCGCCTCGCGGCGCTCCAGCACGAAGAACTCGTTGCTCCCGGTCGCGATGCCGCGTTGAACGCGGAAGAAGTCGCTCAGCGTCGGCCCGCTCCGGTCGCCGGAGGTGTGACGGTCGTTCTTGGCGTGCTTGGGGTGCGTCGTCCACTTGCGGGACGCGCGCAGCCGATCGAGCGTGATCTCCTCGCTGGCCTGCGGCTGGGCGAGCGTCCCGCCGAAGGTGAACAAGGCGGCGTGCCCAGGCTTCGGCGGCGTTTTGCGGAATACAAGGACCGCCGACGACACAAAGGCATCGCCGAACTGCACATCGTCGGGATCGAATCGGTGAACGCGCATCAGGGTCAGGCGGTCGGTGAGGAACCGCTTCACGGCGGCGCCGTAGTTGACGTCCATGAACTCGGATGGGATAAGCCACGCGGCGAGGCCGCCGTCCTCCATCCAGGCCGTCGCCAGCAGGAGGAAGTAGACGTACAGGCCCGCCAGGCCGCTCACTTCCATACCTGTCATCTGGTAAGCCAGCCGCTGGAGGCGTTCCTTGTCCGCGCGCTCCAGGTGGTGGTGCCGGACGTAGGGCGGGTTGGCCAGGATCAGGTTGGGCGGGGAGGGGACGGAGCCGTTGGCGACGATCCGCGTGAAGTCGCCGCGGATGACATCGAGCCCGGCGTCGCCCCACAGATCGCGGGCCGCCTTGCAGAAGGCCGGATCGATCTCGACGCCGACCGCGCTTTCGATCCGGTCCGCGCCGAACACAGCGAGCGCGGCGGAATAGAAGCTCCCGGTCCCGATCGAGGGGTCCGCGAAGCGGACCGGCACGCCCCGCCTGCCCCACAGCGAGCGGGCGTAGCGGGCGATCGCGACGGCCAGCGCGCTCGGCGTGGCAAACTGGCCGAGCCGGTTGCGGTCCGCCAGCGAGCGGCTCGCGTCTATCCGCTCTTGGACGGCTTGCCTCTTGGCTTCAACCGAGTTGGTGTCGTGCGTGATCATGCCTGCTACAGCCCCAGTTGGAGAAGGTCGTCGAGGCGGTGCTCCCAGACCCAGTCCAGGCCCTCCGCAGCCTCATAGCCGAGGTAGTCGGCCCCGAAGTAGCCGCACAAGAACAAGATGAACCGGACGCTCCCTCCGTACGCCGCGTGGAGTTGGCGGATCTTGGTCGCTTCCTCCTTGCGCCGCTTGTTCGTGTTCGTGAAATCCCCAGCCGACTTTGCCTCGATCAGGACCGGCAACCGGTCCCGGCGGGGGCGCCTGGGCTGGATCACCACGTCGACCGGGATGTTGACCCTGAGCGCTTCGCCGACCGGCAGGTTCATGCGGAACGCATAGGTCCCCGGCTCCATCTCGGTGATGGGCATGCCCGCCGGGTGCGCCTGCTTCCGGTAGCCCCGCTGATCGAGGAAGTCGCCGATGAGCTCCAGTTGCCGGCGCTCCTGCGCGTTGCGGACAATGGGGTTCGCCACGGCGCTGCACAGGCGGTCGGCGACGATGGTGGCGGCGCGGGTGCGCTCGTGCTCGCTCGGCTCGTGGCCATTCTCCAGCCACGGGAAGATGTCGCGATCGAGGAGCCTCGACAGGATGCGGCAGATCGACACCAGGTTGGCGTCAAGGTCCGCGCCCTGCATCTTCGTTGGGAGCTTCCCGTTCTCCATCCGCCCGACAAGGTTCTTGTTGACGTTGGCGAGTCCGACCAGGCGGTCAACCGCCAGCGGGGGCGCCGTCGCCATGCGGAGGGTGGGCAGGGCGCCGGGATGGGCCTTGAGCGTGTCCGCCGTCAGGGTGCTCAGGTCGCTTGTGGCGACGAGCGCGGCCTTGACGTGCTCGGTCGTCTCGATGCGGGTGGCGCGGAACGCCGCGGGCGCGAACTGCATGAACCACTGGTTGAACTGGTCGACCGATGCGGCGACATCGGCCTTCCAAAGGTGGGGCTTGTCCGCGTTGATCCGCCCGGACTTCATTTCGCCTCAGGTCCTCGTGCTCGGGCCCCGTCCCTCTTCACCCAACGCCTCGGCAGAGCATACGGCACTTGTTCGGGGCCGTGCCAGTCATCCTTACTACACTGCTGCTCCGATGGGGTGCCAGCGTCAGCGTATCACCACAGCGCGCGGTGTGCCTCCGGTTCATGCGGCGTGCTGTCAATGCGCCGCGCCCTGGCGGCCGCTGGCCCGGAGACCGGGGCACGGGGCCCATGCCGTCGGCCTCGGAGACCGGTTGTGTTCTGGAGCCCTTTGCTGGCCTTGACCGGATTACCCATGGCCCGGGCTGCCGCCGGAGGGGCGCCCCACCGGGCGGACACTGGTTCCCTGAGTCCCTGTTCGCCGTGCATGTGCGCAAGGGCACCGTTCGGGACGGGCCCTGTGCTCGGGCTACTTGACAAGCCCTTTGGCCCGCAACTCCTGCTCGTAGTCGGCCATGATCTTGGTGTGCCAGTCCTCCAGGACGTTGGCGAACACGTTCATCTTGTC
>JBGPGM010000351.1:0-3590 GCA_041483855.1 Phycisphaerae bacterium
CATGGAGCCCGTGGCCGACTTCTTCATGACGGCGTTGATGGCCTCCAGCGTCGTCTCCTTGCTGGTGCGGAAGGTCAGGTCCACGCAGGAGACGTCGGCGGTGGGGACTCGGAAGGCCATGCCGGTGAGCCTGCCCTTGAGTTCGGGGATGCACAGCGTCACGGCCTTGGCGGCGCCGGTGCTGGCGGGGATGATGTTCTGATAGGCGTTCCGCCCGCCGCGCCAGTCCTTCTTGCTCGGGCCGTCCTGCGTCGGCTGGGTCGCGGTCGCGGCGTGGATGGTGGTCATGAGGCCCTCTTCGAGGCCGAACTCGTCGTTGATGACTTTGGCGACGGGGGCCAGGCAGTTGGTGGTGCACGAGGCGTCGGAGATGATGGTGTGCCTGGCGGGGTCGTACTTCTCGTGGTTGACCTTGTAGCAGAGGGTGGGGACCTGGGCCGGCTCGCTCTTGCTAGGTGCGGAGATGAGCACGCGCCGGGCGCCGGCGGCCAGGTGCAGACCGGCCTTCTCGGCGTCGGTGAACAGGCCGGTGGACTCCAGGACGTACTGCACGCCCAGGTCCTTCCAGGGGAGCCTGGCTGGATCCTTCTCGGCGAAGGTGCGGGTGGTGCGTCCGTCCACTGTGAACGAGTTCTCGGTGGCCGCGACGTTCTTGCCGAAGCGCCGGTGCATGGTGTCGTACTTGAGCAGGTAGGCGAGGTTATCGGCGGGGACCAGGTCGTTGACGGCGACGAAATCGAGGCCCTGTTCGAAGCCGATTCGGTACACCAGCCGACCGATGCGCCCGAACCCGTTGATGCCTACGCGGATCGCCATGTTCGCACCCTTTCCCTGCAACCGCCCCGTGCCGTCCACCAGACCCGCACAGTAGGGCGGGGCGGGCGGGCATTTCCATGCAGGCAGGGGCGGGGGACGCCTTTCCTCGGTCCTGCAACGCGAGCACGCCAGCGCGCGGAGTTATCGAACCACGTTCATCAACCCGCCGGTGTTCAGCAACGCACACGCCCCGAACCCTTCAAGGGAGCCGACGGACGCGCCGATTCTCAGGGGGATCTCGGGACGGCCGCTCGCCGCGGGTCAGAGGGACGCCATGCAGACGCTCGTCAAAGCGAGGCCCGAGCCGGCCCGGGCTCATTACCTGCCCGTTCACATCGACTCGCTGGACGAGCGTGTGCTGCAGATGGACCTCTACCTGGTCTTTGACCCGGCGCGCGAGCCGACGCTCTACCGCGCCGTGGGGATCGACTTCACCGACCAGGACCGCAGCACGCTGTGCGACCAGGGCGTGGAGTTCCTGTACATCCCGGCCTGCCAGCACAGCGCCTACTGCAGGATGCTGTGCGCACGACTGGACCGGACCTTCCGCGATCCGGCCATGAGACGGGAGGAGAAGAACTGCCTCGTGCGGGCCTCGTGCACACGGATCATCGAGAATTTCATGACCATGCCGTCGCAGAGCGAGAACCTCGCCGCGATCGGGGAAGTCAGCCGGACGCTTGCGGCGTGGGCGGCGCAGGACGCCGGAGCGTTCTCGCTCCTGCTGGACATGTCGTCGCACGACTTCTACACCGCGACGCACATGGTCAACGTTGGCGTGGGCTGCGGCCTGCTGGCCAAGGCGCTGTGCCCCGATGACGACGAACTCGTGTCCGTGATGGTGCAGGGAGGGCTGCTGCACGACGCGGGCAAGCGGGAGGTTCCCCCCGAGACCCTCAACAAGGAGGGAAGGCTGGACCCCACGGAATGGGAGCAGGTCCGGCGGCACCCCGTGGCGGGATACCTGGACCTCCGGGCCCACCCGAGCGTGCCCGAGCTCGCGCTGGAGATGGTTCGTGACCACCACGAGAGGCTCGATGGCAGGGGGTACCCGCGCGGGTTGCGGGGCGCACAGATCGGCTGGGCCGCGCGGGTATGCGCGGTCGTGGACGTTTTCGACGCGATCACCTCGAGCCGTTCCTACCGGGGGTCGACCCCGGTGCCGGACGCCCTGAAGATCATGAGCGAAGGGGCGAGCAAGCACTTCGATCCGGACATCCTCGGCTCGTGGACGGCGGTGGTGCAGGACCTTCTCGCTCAGAACCCGGCGGAGCCGGCGCCCACGGCCGCGGGCGAACGCCTGATGGACCTGGAGGAACTGCTGCCGCACGGGGACATCGCGCTGGACCCGGGCGATGCCGACGTGGGCGCACCGGCCTTCGGCGAGCGCCGGCGGCACCCGCGAGTCGCCTGTGCGCTGCCGCTCTGTGCCGTCTTCCTGACCCAGGGGAAGGCCTGCGACGTGCGCACCGGCCAGGTGTTCCGGTTGAAGGCGACGGACCTGAGCCTGGGCGGGCTGCGGGTGCAGACGCCCTGGCCGGTAAGCCGCAACGACGTGCTCCAGGTGACCTTCACCAAGCGTGATGGCAGCTGCATGTTCCGGCATGCGCGAGTCGTCAGCGTGCGTCAGAACGCCGCCGGGCAGTGGATGGCCGGCCTGCGGTTTATCAGCGAGTCCGCCGCGCAGCATTCGGTCCGGGCCGCGTGAGGCGAACCACACGCGCCCCGGCGGATGCCGGTCAGCCGCCCGTGCTCCCTTCCCCGCCCGCCTGCGTCATGTTCCAGGGATCCAGCAGACGGTTCAACTCGCCGGCCGGCAGCACCTTCTGCTCCAGCGCGACCTGCCGCACGGTCTTGCCCTCCTTGAACGCCTGCTTGGCCAGGGCCGCGGCCTTGTCGTAGCCGATCACCGGCACCAGGCTGGTGCACATGGCCAGGCTGCCCTCGATCAGCTCGGCGCAGCGTTTCTCGTCGGCGGCCAGGCCGGCGAGCAGGCGCTCGGTGAAGACCAGGCACGAGCGCGTCAGCAGGTGGATGGAGTCGAGCAGGTTGGCGCCCATCATGGGCATGGCGACGTTCAGGTCCAGCAGCGACCCCACTCCGCCGAATCCGCCATACGTGATCGCCGCGTCGTTGCCGATCACCTGGCAGCAGGCCATGATGACCGCCTCGGCAATCACGGGGTTCACTTTGCCGGGCATGATCGACGACCCCGGCTGGACGGCGGGCAGGACAAGTTCGCCGATCCCGCAGCGCGGCCCCATGCCCATCAGGCGGATGTCGTTGGCGATCTTCGAGAGACTGACGGCGATGGTCTTGAGGTGTCCGCTGGTCTCGACGACGGCGTCCTTGGCGTGCTGGGCCTCGAAATGGTTGGCCGCCTCGCGGAAGTGGACGCCCGTCTGGGCGAGCAGTTCCGCCGCCACGAGCGCGCCGAACTCCGCGTGCGTGTTGATGCCGGTGCCGACCGCCGTGCCCCCGAGCGCCAGTTCGCTCAGCGTGTGCAGGGCGCGGTGCAGCCGCTCCTGGGCGTGATGCATCTGCGCCGAGTACCCCGAGAACTCCTGGCCCAGTCGGATGGGGGTCGCGTCCTGCAGGTGCGTGCGCCCGATCTTGACCAGCCTGTCCCAGAGCAAGGCCTTCCTGTCCAGTTCCTCGGCGATAACCTTGACGGCCGGGAGCAGTTCGTTCTGGATCTGCAACGCCACGGCAACGTGGATGGCGGTGGGGAAGGTATCGTTGGAGGACTGACCCATGTTGACGTGGTCGTTGGG
>JBGPGM010000352.1:0-3585 GCA_041483855.1 Phycisphaerae bacterium
CGGCCGACTACAACGGCTCCGGCGTCACCAACAGCCAGGACTTCTTCGACTTCCTCTCCTGCTTCTTCACCCCCCCAGCCGGCTGCTGATCCGCCCCACCGAGCCCCCTCGGAGCGTTCTACTCCTCCCACGCCCACCTCACCTCCGCGCGCTCCACCAGCCCCAGTCCCTTGGCCGCGCTCAGGAATCGCGCTATCGCCTCGCGCTCCGCCCGCCCCACCTCGTAGCGCAGCAGCGAGCCGACGTACCGCCCCGCCAGGTCCCGCGACCAGCCGCGCTCCGCCGCACGCGACGCCACCAGCCAATCCATCCGCGTCCCGTTGTGCCGCCGCGCCCGGTCCAGCATCGCCGCGCACGTCTGCACCCCCACAGAATCCTCCTCCCCCGCACGGCACATCCACACGGCGTACACGAATGGCAGGCCCGTCTGTTCCTTCCACGCCTGACCCAGGTCCAGTTGGTGCGGGTACCGCTCCGCCGGCGGCGCATCCGTCACCACCTTGTCGCCAATGAGCAGCACCGTCTCCGGCCAGTGGCCTTCACCTGCCTGTGCGCCGAGTTGCCGAATCGCTGACGTGTCTCTTCCCGGCGCGGCCCGCTCCCGCGCATCAAATCCCACCACCTCCACCCGCCGCCCGAACTTCTCCCACAACACCACCTGCATCAGCGCCGTGGACGTGTGGCTGTCCGTGTCCGCCCACACCCTTGTCACTCGCTCCATCGGCACCGACGAGAACACCCGCACCGTCAGCGTCGGCCCGTCGCAGCCGATCATCCCCACCGGCAGCAGCGTCATCCCCGCCGCCGACCGCGCCGCGTCGAGCAGCGACACCAGCCCCACGTCGATCTGCCCCCCGGTGAGCAAGTCGGCCAACTTCGCGGGCACCGCCGCGACGAGTTCCGCATCGCGCCACGCGCCCAGTCCCTCGATCAGCGGCAGGGTGTTCAGGTACTCGACGCAACCGATCCGGACCCTGTCCATCTCCCAGTCTACGCCCTGCCAACTCACCGCAGAGACGTCGCGTCCGTCCCTCGACCCCCCGTCTCATTATCCCTTTATGCCCGCATTCCTCATATGCCTCCCCCGACATCCCCTACAGTCCGCCCGTGCGCAAATACATCCCACGCCCCCTACGCTTCCCCGTCATCATCGGTCCCACCGCCGGCGGCAAGTCCGCCTTGGCCGTTCAGGTCGCCCTCACCCTGCGCACCAAGCACCACCTTCCCGCCGAGATCATCACCGCCGACTCCATCCAGGTCTACCGCGGCCTGGACATCGGCTCTGCCAAGCCCACCCTCGCCGAACGCCGCGCCGTCCCCCACCACCTCATCGACGTCGCCGACCCCACCGACCGCTTCTCCGTGGACGCCTGGCTGGACCTCGCCGAGGCCGCCGTGGCCGACCTGCGCGCCCGCGCCGTCCTCCCCATCGTCGTTGGCGGCACCCACCTCTATATCAAGGCCCTGCTCGACGGCCTCTTCGAGGGCCCCCCACCCGACCCCGCCCTTCGTCAGTCCCTCCTCGACCTGCCCGTCGACGCACGACGCGCCGAACTGGAGCGCGTGGACCCCGCCGCCGCCGCCCGCATCCACCCCAACGACGCCCGGCGCACCATCCGCGCCCTGGAGGTACACCGCCAGACCGGCCGCCCGATCAGCGACTGGCAGGCCCAGTGGGATGCCGGCGCCGGGCGCACAGACTGCTTCCTCGTCGGGCTGGATTGGCCGATCGAGGCGATCAACCGGCGCATCAACGCCCGCGTCCGCCAGATGATGGAACTGGGCCTGCTCAAGGAGACCCAGGCCCTCTTCGATGCCTGGCGCTTCGGCCCCCAGGCACGCGAGGCGCTCGGCTATAAGCAGCTGATCTCCCACCTTCAAGGCGAGTGCTCGCTCGACGACGCCATCGAGCAGATCAAGATGGAAACCCGCCGGTTCGCCAAAAATCAACGGACCTGGCTGCGACGGCTGAGCACCACGCCCGGCGCTCTCTGGATCGACATGAGCCCCGTCCCGCCGCCGACCACGGCCCAATGCACGCAACTCATTGTGGACAAGATACTTAAGCCGGTCGCCGCCTGAGCGCCGCCTCACGCAATCCCGCGCTTCCGACTCCAGTCACTCCCCCACTCCAACCGAATCAAGGTCCGGTAGCGTTCGCCGGCCTCGTCTTGACATCTCCCTGTCCGCATCCGTACCACAAGGGCGGTCCCGCCAAACCACCGGATAGGAACGAAACCCGAACACCTTCCGCCCGTCTTACACTTGCAATGCCCAAGACCTCCACACCTCGAAGACCCAAGCCGCCCGACGGCATGACCCGCGCCAAGACCGCCGCCGCCTCCCGCGGCTCCGGCCTCGCGGGCCGCTCTGCCGCCGGCAAACAACTGGTCATCGTCGAATCCCCTTCCAAGGCCAAGACCATCAATAAGTACCTCGGCCCAGGCTACATGGTCCTGGCCAGCGTCGGCCACGTCCGCGACCTGCCCAGCCGGAACCCCAAGGGTGACAAATCCCCGGTTCCGGGTGTTGACCTCGAGAATCACTTCAAGCCCACCTACCACATCCTCGAAGGCAAGGCCAAGACCATCGCCGAACTCAAGCGGGCTGCCAAGCAGGCCGCGGACGTCTGGTTCGCCACCGACCTTGACCGCGAGGGTGAGGCCATCGCCTGGCACCTGGCCGAGGAACTCGGCATCAACCCGGCCAAGGCCAAGCGCGTGATCTTCGCGGCCATCACCAAGGACGAGATCGCCCACGCCTTCCAGCACCCACACCCCATCGACATGGACCGCGTCAACGCCCAGCAGGCTCGGCGCGTCGTCGACCGCATCGTCGGATACCAGGTCTCCCCCCTGCTGTGGAAGAAGGTCGCCCGCGGCCTGAGCGCCGGGCGCGTCCAATCCGTGGCCGTGCGCCTCGTCGTCGAGCGCGAGCGCCAGATCCGTGCCTTCGTCCCGGACGAGTCGTGGCAGATCACCGCCAACTTCACCCCCGATGCAGCCAAGGCCCCCGGCCTGGCCGAGTCGTGGCAGCGGGCGCTGGCCCAGCGCGACGACAAGGGCAAGGAGCCCACCCAGAAACTCCTCAGCGCCTGGCTCGCCGAGCACGGCGCCTTCAGGGCCGACCTCGTCGAGGTCGGCGGCCAGAAGTTCGACCTCTCGACGCCCGGCTCCCTCGGCGACGCCGCCTTCGCCGACTTCCGAACCCACGACCGCACGCACGAAGTCTGCCAGATCGCCGCGGCCGCGGGCCTGACCGACATCAAGGGCGAGGTCACGCCCAACGAGAACGGCAAGGGCCCGGCCCGCTGGGTCCGCACGGTCACCGGCACGGTCGATCCGACCACCCCCTACCGGGTCAAGTCGATCGAGACCAAGCGCACCTCCACCCGCCCGTCCGCCCCGTTCATCACCAGCACGCTCCAGCAGGCCGCGTCCAGCCGCCTGGGCTTCGGCGCCCGGCGCACCATGCAGGCCGCCCAGCAGTTGTACGAGGGCGTCGATATCCCCGGCGAGGGCCCCGTCGGCCTGATCACCTACATGCGAACGGACTCGACGCACCTGTCCGGCGCGGCCCTGGAAC